>NZ_JADBTB010000048.1:0-3894 GCF_020246405.1 Microcystis sp. M083S1 | reverse complement strand
TACACAGCTTACTTCATTGAGAAAGTCTAATTCTTCTTGCTTTTTCCAATCGGTCAACATTGAAGAAGTTTGAGCGTAGCCTACTCTTTCTTGCTTTTCGTACCAAGCTTGTGTTCGTTCGTGGAGAGCTTTGTTGTAAACTAATCTTACACAGCCCAAAGTGCGCCGCAATAGCGACTCTTGTTCGGGTGTTGGGTAAAATCGGTAAGAATAGGCTTTTTCCATGTCTCACATTTTAGCATATATCGTGTAAATGCGCTAGTATTTAACAGTAAAGCCAACCTAGAACGGCGGGGTTTCAGACGCAAATTTTCGATGAAGTTATACAACAATATAGGTGAGTTTGTCCGGGCGATCGATAAAGAATCTTAATATATTTTTCAGGCCCGATCAAGTCATGTCAGGGGTGATGTGAGCTAGGGGCGGTTTTATCGGTTAGCAAGGGGTATTTTCCCTTGCTATTGCCGATTTTAGCCTTTAATTTGACAGGGACGGGTAACTGCTCACCCTAGCTTTAAATTTCGCCGCGAATTTCTTCGACGATGCCATCTCTAAGGACGAGTTCCACATTCATTTTGGCCACTAAGTTATCGCCTTTTTCGACGCGGAAAAAGCTTTCTAGTTGTGCTTGGGCGACTTCTTGATTGAGTTCCAAGAGTTGTACCTGTTGCAGTTGTTGCAGATACTGGTTTTTTTGTTCGAGAAACTCACTTTTCTGTTGATTGACTTGGATTTGAATATTATCAATCTGTTGGGCAGCCGCGGGGGGTAAGGGGATCAGACTCTGACGCTGAATTTCGGCGATCGCTCTTTGTCCTTGGGTTTCTAATTGTTGAATTTGTGCGTCAATTTGAGCCATTTGTGCTTGTAATTGCTGTTGTGCTTCTTCTTTCCAGCGCGGAGTCACGATGACTTTAATTGTCACTGGGCGCTTAAGTAATAAACTGGTTTGTGCGTCATCCATGATTTGCTTATCCTAAAAAGGCTTTTTTGTCAAGGGGTTAGGGAATATTTGCCAGAAATATTTACTTGGCAAACATCTCGTTAATCATATCGCGATAGCGTTGCGTTACTACCGGTCGTTTAATCTTTAAAGTTTGGGTCATCATGCCGTTTTCTAGGGAAAAAGGCTCTAAAATTAACTCAAAGGTTTTAATCTGGTCATCGGTACGATAACCGGGCCGATTTCTTACCTCGCGCTTTAATTCTTGTTGGTAGAGAGCTAAGACTTTTTTGCTGTAGAGATCGCTAGAAAGAATCGTGGAGCGATCGCTGTGAGCATCGGGTAAATTTAAGGATAGTTTCTGTTCTTGGGCCCAATTGGCCAGTATATCAAGATTAGGCACAATCAAAGCCCCCAAAGCTTTTTGATCCTGTCCCACTAGCATGATTTGGGAGATAAAGGGACTGCGTAAACAAGCATCTTCAATCGGTTGCGGTTCGATATTTTCACCATTGCTCAAAACAATTGTATCTTTGGCCCGTCCGGTTAAAACTAAATCCCCGGCAGCGGTTAACCAACCAATATCACCGCTATCAAACCAACCATCGGGAGAAATCGCTTTTTCGGTTGCTTCGGGTTTTTTATAGTATCCCTGCATCACCTGCGGACCGCGAATCAAGACTAAACCGTGTTTTTCTGTCGGTAAGACTTCTTTGCTGTGTAAATCGACAATACAGATTTCTGTCTGAAAAACGGGACGACCGGCAGACCCGCGCAGGTTATGATCGATACGACGGACGGTAGCGACTGGAGAAGTTTCTGTCAGTCCATAACCAACTAAAATCGGGATTCCCGCAATCTCATAGAAAGTATCTAGATGTCTAGCTAAGGAACCACCGCCACTAACCAAGATTTTAACTTTATTTCCCACTGCTTGGCGAATTTTGCCATAAACTAGCTTATCACCGATGGCATGGAGGGGATAGAGTAAGAGGGATTGAATTCTTGCTTTTAGTCTTTCTCCGGGGGAAGCGTGAAGATGATCTAGACTGAGATTATCGGCGATACGTTTAGCAATAACGTACTTTTCCGACTTTTCTAGCAAAAATCGCACTAATTTCTGTTTTGTGGCCGATTGTTCGCTAAATTGTTTTTGGATACCCTCGTAAAGAGATTCCCAAAGACGGGGAACTCCCACCATTAATTGGGGACTAAATTGCTTTAAATCCTGCTTAAAAGTGCGAATACTGGTGTAAATCTGGGTGCAACCTTGAGCTAGACTGAAATACTCACAACTGCGCTCGTAGGAATGCCATGAAGGTAGTATACTTAAAACTCGATCGCCGGGATCCGGTTGAAAGATAGCGTTTAAGTTGCGTACCTGATGCAGGAGATTACCGTGACTTAACATCACCCCTTTTGGTTGTCCCGTCGTTCCCGATGTGTAGATGAGGGTAGCCAGATCATTTTCGCTCTTGGTGATGGGTTTAAGGGTGTTCTCAGCCCCGATCGCCATTAGTTGCTTGAAATTTAAGGTCTGCACGGAAATCGCCCCAGTAGCGGGGTCTTCGTCGGTGAGCAGCACGATTAATTTTAGGGGCAATTCAGGGATTTTCGCCAGCAATTTGCCTAAAGTTTTGTTATTTTCGACAATCAGCGTCTGACTGTCACTATCAGCGAGAATATAGGCTAATTCCTCTGCATCTGCTTGAGCAGATCGTACCGCGTTGGCGGCCCCGGCTGCCATGGAACCTTGGTCGGCAATAAACCACCGGGGACTATTATCGGCAAATAAAGCGACATTTTCGGTTTCTGTGACTCCTAATGCTTGCAAAGCGGCGGCAAATTGCTGAATTTGTTGATAAAGTTCCCGATAGGTGATAATTACTTCCGGTTTACTGTGGGGATCGTGCAGGGCGATAATATTGGGGAAACGCTGGGCAACTATTGACCAAACTTCGGGTAAAGATTGAATATTTGAATAGTCAATTAGGGTTGTCATAGCAGTAGTTATAGAGAGTTACAAGGGTAATAGCATATAGATTAACCATTCTAGGCTCTTTTTGCTGGTTCTCCTAGACAGTATTTCAACAGGTATCTAGTCCTGCAAAGTTAATTTCCTAATCGAGACTGGGAGAGGGGAGACTTTTCAGTTATCGGTGAACAGTGAACAGTAATCAGGGAATGTACTGTTACTTAATACTGCTTACTGATTACGGAAAAGACTAACGGCTTAGATGTATAATTAATTTTGCTTAGGTAAGTGGTTCTAATTAAGTAGAAGATAGATTTTGCCTCTGATCCCCCCCATCCCTAGTAGGGTTGATTCATGAATCAACCCTACTATAAATCAACCCTACTATAAATCAACCCTACTATAAATCAACCCTACTATGAATCAACCCTACCCCTTAATAAGGGGGGTGCCGACAATTTTTAACACCTACCTGCTTAGGTACTTAATAAAGTTGTGATTAGGAGAAAAAACGATGATTGCTTTATCTAACTATAATAATCTCACTCCAGAAGAATATCTTCAGTTTGAAGAAACCAGTCTCATTAAACATGAATATATCGATGGACAAGTTTACTCCATGGCAGGAACGACGGATACTCATAATATTGTTGCGGGGAATATATACACAATTATTCGTAATCATTTGCGGGGTTCCGATTGTCGGGTTTATTTTGCCGATTTGAAAGTCAGATTAGAGAAACGCAATCACTTTTATTATCCTGATATTATTATCACCTGCGATGACAGAGATAGAGAAACCGCTACCTACAAAAGTTTTCCTAAATTGATTGTTGAAGTTCTCTCCGATTCCACAGAAGCTTTTGACAGGGGGGATAAATTTAATGATTATCAAACTCTAGAAAGTTTAGAGGAATATGTCTTAGTGAATAGTAAACACCAACGAGTGGAAACTTTTCGACGGGGTGAACAGGGT
>NZ_JADBTB010000047.1:0-5985 GCF_020246405.1 Microcystis sp. M083S1 | reverse complement strand
GCCGCTAATTTAGAGAGTTTATTACAACAGAAAAAAGGCAAAATAACCTATAAATCTGCTCAAGAAGTTCTCCTAGAATGTTATCTTGAAAAAGACCATTACGATCTAGTTGATATTGATGCTTTTGGTTCCCCTGCATCTCTGTTTAGTGCTATTCCTTTAGCCACTAAAATCGGTGGTTTAATTTATCTAACTAATACCGATGGACGGACGCTGACGGGTCATAATCTAGAAAATAGTTTAGCTGATTATGGATCCTATGCTCGCAATCATCCGGCTGCCCACGAACAGGGATTAAGATTAATTATCGCCGGTTTGCAATTAGAATCGGCCCGGTTAGGTTTAGGAATTACGCCGATTTTTTCCTTCTTTTTTGGTCAAAGTTATCGGGTGATGGTGCGGTTAACGGCCAATAGACAATTAAATAGTCATAACTACGGTTTTCTCGGTTATTGTCATAGCTGCGGAGAATATCAATCAGTGCCTTGGCCGAAGTTAGGCAAGATAGTTTGTTCTGGGGACGGGCAACCTTTAACCTTAACCGGACCCTTGTGGTTAGGCAGTTTACATGATCGCCTTTATCTAGAAAAAATGGCAGATTTAGCCCATCAATGGCAGTGGAAAAAGGTAGTTAAATTGTTAGAAATAATGAGGGAAGAAAACGATTTTCCTCCCTATTTTTATAGCTTTCGGGAAATTGGTAGAAGGGGCAAATTAGATCTACCTAAAAGGGAAGATTTAATTGCAGCTCTCCTAGAACAAGGTTATCGAGCCGCTGCCACCCATATTAACCCACAAGCGCTGAAAACTAACGCTTCTTTAGCCCAATGTATCGCACTACTCAAGGACTAATTAGGGTTTGCGGCAAAAAGTTTTTCGTGGGGGTAGGGTGTGGGGTGTGGGGTGTGGGGTTTTACCGATTTTCAGGGGGTCAATTTCCCCCCCCGATCACCCCAAGGTCTGGCACTTTTTGATGGGAAAAAAGTCTAAAATTCTTATCCAACAAGGTTTTTAGATTTATTCAGCACACCCTAATTAGTTAATACCAATAACTAGAACTTTGTTGGGGTTCAGGGGCAAAAGCTAACCAGTAGGGGAATTGTAAAAGAGCGAAATTCAGCCGTTCTTCGGTATCATCGATGATAATGAGCGGTGAATACTTATCGTCGATTAAACGTTCCGCTTTTTGAATTAAAGCTTCGGGAGACTCAAAGAGAACAATGCCGCGGTCCGGGCCAAAATCGGCGCGGGAAATGCCGAGACAATCTTGGAGGCCGCGCCGCCATTCGCCTAAACGTTCGGGACTATTAGCCAGAACGAGAGAACGGAAGCGATCGCCCTGTAATTCCGCCATAATCGAGATAATTGCCGAAGCCACCAGAATATTTTGGAGACGGCTACCCATACCGCGAACAGTACCCCGGCCCCCCTGTTTAAAGAACCACTGTTGCACCCGTTCGGCGTGAATTGGTTCAAAAGTGCGCCGTAGTTGCCAAGGCGGACCGTAATAATCAGGACGACTGCGATAACGGTCTAAAAGAGCTTGGATGCGCTGATTTTGGTCAGAAAAGCCCTGTCTAGGGGTGGATTGCCCCACCGGTTCCGATTCATAACCCGAACGGTTAGAGCGACGGGGTTCTTGCCAATTATCCCGGCCCTGGTTACTGGTACGGGGGGGACGGGGACTTTCTTCGCGATCATCCCGGCCTTGACTGCCACGGGATGGGCGCGGGTTTTCCTCCCGTTCGGTCCGCAGGGGAGGTTCCACGGGTCGGGGGGATTTTTCGGGGGTTTCAAAACGGGGTAATTCCAACTGTTCGGCAGCCGCAGCCAAATCCTGTAAACTGCCCACCAGATAGTCTTTAAATCCCTGAACCCGCACGGCTATGTCCTGGGAGACTCCGGCGAAATTACTCCGCATTTCCTGTCGAATACGCTCACGACGGCGTTCTAACTGTTCGATCGCCAATTCTAAAGCCTGTTTGCGTTGTTCTAGGTCTTTTACGCCTTCCTTGAGCATTCTTTCGATTTGAGCTTTGATATCTCCTAGTTCCTCGGCGATCAAGCGTTCTTTTTCCGCTTTTAACGCCGAGATTTCCGCCGCTAGGCTCTGTTTTTGCCGTTCTAGAGCCTCGATTTCCCCCCGCAGGGGTTGCGCCTGCGCTGTGGGAACTAATTCGCCTTCGGGGGCGGTTTCCGATGGCAGGGGATTCTCTACCGGGCGATCGTTCCAGAGATCATCAAAACTAAATTCTTCGACAGATTCATTGGGTAAGTCTGTCATTTTGTCAAGGGGTAAAACATTAAAATCTTCTGAATTCATCGGCTTTAGAAATGCAGAGCGAACAGAGGGCCAAGGCAGGTAATTAAGTAAGTGGTTCTAATTAATAGACGATATATCTTGCCTTCGATCCCCCCTGCCCCCCTTAATAAGGGGGGTGCCGATAGGCGGGGGGATCCCCCCTGCCCCCCTTAATAAGGGGGGTGCCGATAGGCGGGGGGATCTGACAATTTTTAACACCTACCCACTTAAGACGCTATTAGCTAGATTTTATTTTATCTCAATCTTAGTTCGCTTCTGAGTCGATCGCTTGCGATGCTGCTAAAGGATAGTATTTTTCCAGGCACAGTCTCAGGGTTGCGCTGTCAAAGATAATGGGCAAAAAATGAATGCTGTTAATTTCTTTGAAATAAAACAGGATCGGGACTTTGTTCCAGAAAATTCGCCAATTTTGCCATTCTTGGTAGGGAAAGGAGCGAATTTGTTGCCCGGACAGATAGACATCTAGGGAAGTGGGGGTAAACTGGAGGCGAATGCGGGTAGTCTGGAACATCAAGAATAGGCCTAACAGGGAGAAAATTATTCCGAGCCAGACCTGTAAAAAGAGTAAAGGCAGCGATAAAATTACCAAAAACAGGGGAATTCGATAGTTAGGAGCCAGTTCGATCGTTCCTGTTACTTCTTGCGGGGAAATAGTTGTCATTGGTGTCCCTATCGGCAGTCAGCCAAAATATATTCGCTTCTAGTTTATCGCATTGTTTTTCGAGAAGCGATCGAGATAATCGAGACTTGATCGGCGATGATCTGGTGGTGTCATGGCATCATAGAAGGAGACTTTACCCCCGTATGCACGCCGGAGATTAAAATCAGTTAAGACCTTAGATCGTTGATCGGCGAGGATCAATTCTTTATTTAAGAGGATTAAATCAGCAAAATGGGTGATAGATTCGCCTAAATCATGGTTAACCACCATGACAATTTTATTTTCTTGGGCTAACTCACCAAAGATATTAAAAAGAACCCCCTCGGTTTTTTGATCTACCCCAACGAAAGGTTCATCAAAACAGAAAATCTCCGCTTCTTGGGCCAAAGATCTGGCTAAAAAGACTCTTTGCTGTTGTCCCCCCGACAGCTGACCGAGGGGACGATGGCGCAAATCAGCCATTTCCACCCGTTCTAGGGCATTTAAAGCCTGTTGACGACTAATATGGGAAAAAGGACGAAACCAACCCGTTTTTCTGACTCTCCCCATCATTACCACATCCCAAGCGGTGACGGGATAGGTCCAGTCGATTTGAGATCTTTGGGGAACATAAGCGACTTTATCCAGTTGTTGCTGTAGAGATTGCCCTTGATAGTTAACGCTTCCCTGTTGTACGCGAATTAATCCTAGCATGGCTTTGATCAGGGTACTTTTACCCGCACCGTTGGGACCGATGATACCGGTTAATCGTCCTGGATGAATTTTCAGGGTGATATCCCGTAGGGCTTCCACGCCGCGATAATATACTCCTAGATGACTAACTGTAATTGTCCTTTGCATAGTTGTTATCCCGAGTCTCCAGTTCTAGCATAACTAAAAATGAGACAATTATGAAGCAAGCATGAAAAGATTATGAAAGATCGCTAGGGTGAGATTAATCGCCACTCAGTAAAGCTTCCACGAATTCGTAACTGGAAAAAGGCCGCAGATCCTCGATTCCTTCCCCAGCACCCACAAAGCGAATCGGGAGGTTAAGCTGACGCGCTACGGCAAGGGCGACACCCCCTTTAGCTGTACCATCGATTTTAGTCAGGATCACGCCGCTTAATTGGGCAGCTTCCGAGAAAACTTCTGCCTGTCGCAGCCCGTTTTGTCCTAAAGTGGCATCGAGAACTAGAAGGGATTCCACCACGGCACTCTCGGCTTTTTTGTCGATAATACGGCGAATTTTGCTTAATTCTGCCATTAAGTTCTTTTTATTCTGCAATCTTCCCGCCGTATCTACTAAAAGTAATTCTATCTCCCTGGATTTAGCGGCTTCGATGCCATCGTACACCACGGCGGCCGGGTCGGTATTTTTGCCCGGGTTGGCAATTACTTCGACTTGCGATCGCTCTCCCCAAACTTTCACCTGTTCCACGGCGGCAGCGCGAAAGGTGTCGGCAGCGGCGATTATACAACTATAGCCAGATTGTTTAGATAAATGGGCTAATTTGCCTATAGTTGTTGTTTTACCGACTCCGTTAACTCCTGTGAGCATCCAGATATTTAATTTGCCTTTTTCTGGCTCAAAACCGGGGTTGCTATAATTGGCTAAAGGTGCATCTAAAATCTCGCGGATAATTTCTTTGAGATATTCGATCGCTTTTTCGGGGGGCAAAGCTTCCTGTTTTAGCTTATTTTGGAGGGTAGTGATAATATAATCGGTGGCATCTACCCCCACATCGGCCTGAAGCAATAAAGCTTCAATTTCCTCCACCGCATCTTGATTGAGGGGACCCTGACCGACCACGGCCTTAAGCTGATTGACCAAGCTGCGGCGCGTTTTGCCTAAACCCTGACGCAATTTTTTTAACCAGGTGATTTCTTCTTCTGAAACGTCCTCTGCTTGTCGTCCCTGATTGGCTAAAACTTTGGCTGACCAGATAAAATCTTCATCCGGTTCTGTGGGGGTTTCGATGGCGGTTTCTTTGAGAATTTCGAGGCGATCGGATTTTTTCAGCCATGCGGGGGTATTATCCTCGGTTTCTTCTTCTTTAACCGGTTCTTCCTCTTGCAGAGGTTCCGTTTCAGCAATGGATGTTTCAGGGGTTTCGCTCACGACGGCCTCGGCCGTGGCTTTTTTCTCTTGAATATTTTTAAAGGCTTTTTTGGCCCAATCTAAATACTCTTCCTGACTGGTTGCCTCGCTAGTCGTCGGGGTTGCCTCGCTGGGGGTTTCCTCTACGGGTGCGGGGGGTGCTTGTTCTTGTTCGGGTTGGACTTTCTGACGACGGAACCAGTTAAACATAGGAGAAACTAAACATAAAACTATTTATCTAGTTTATCTTAACCCTTAGCGTGAGCAATTTTGATAGTTAGATTTTTAATTATGAATTTCTCAGCATTTTTTGCCGGAGATTAAGGAAAAAATATAATCCGAGCCACTCAATTGATAACCTTGCTCAAGGATAACTTTGTCTCTTTTTAGAGAAATGCTGTATCCTAGAAAATAGAATAGGAAGGAGAGTCAAAAATGTTAACCACTACTGAAACTAAATATTATACTCCCGAAGAATATCTCGCCCTAGAGGAAACGTCCGAAGATAAAAATGAATATCGTCAAGGAGAAATTATCCTAATGGTAGGAGCCACCACTAATCACAATCAGATTTGTCTAAATTTTTGCCGTAATTTTTCCTTAAATATCAATAATCAAGATTATTATACCTATATGGAAACGGTGCGTTTATGGCTATCAGATTATAGCATTTACACCTATCCCGATGTGATGGTGATTCAAGGTCAACCTCTCTATCAAGGCAATAGTCAATCTAACGTGATCAATCCCTTAATTATTGTCGAAGTTCTCTCTAATTCTACCCAAGCTTATGATCGAGGGGATAAGTTTAAATTCTATCGTTCCTTGCCAACTTTTCAGGAATATATTCTGATCGAACAATCTAGTTATAGTGTGGAACGTTACTATAAACAAAAGGATGATCAATGGTTAATTGATTTC
>NZ_JADBTB010000046.1:0-5518 GCF_020246405.1 Microcystis sp. M083S1 | reverse complement strand
TAGACTTTTTTGACCTCAAAAAGTGCCGACCATTGGAGGGATCGGGGGTAAAATTCAGGTACTTTTTCCCTGAAAATTAGGTAACTGACTACCTCAAAATCGGTAAAACCCTACACCCCACACCCCACACCCTGCCCCCACCAACAAACTTTTTCAGCAGACCCTAACTAAAACCAGAAACTTTGTGCCTCCCAAGTATGAGAATTGCTTATTTTGTGAAAGCCCGTGACTTCATAAAGCCAAATGAAAAGGTAGTCGTTATCTTTACAGAGGGAAAACACTTTGTTCTCCACGATGACAACACTGGTTCAACGGGTCAGTGGAAGATCGATCCCAATCGTGAAGTTGACCGTATTATTCTTTATCATCGTGATGATGAGAATAATGCGAATAATTTGTACATAGCGAACCATGCTGGTGCAGAGCCAGCAGACAGGGAAGGTCGATACGACATTCGATTAACTCATGTTCAGTACATAGGGGCAACATCCGTAAATTGGGTTGAGTTTGCTGAAGGTGGGCAAAACCCAATTCGGTATCTTCCTTGATGTAGCTTTGATTCCTGAAGGTTCTTGTCATCCACTAATAGGTAGGTGAGAACACGAGGTAAACTATAAGCTGGGAGATTGTGGCGAAAACTTATGAAGTTGACTGTAACACTTGACCGTGACGAAGATGGAGTTTGGGTTGTAGAATGCCCCAGCATTCCGGGTTGTGTCAGCCAAGGTAAAACGAGAGCAGAAGCTCTTGAAAATATCAGAGATGCAATTATCGCCTGCCTTCAAGTTCGTGCAGAACGTGGGCTACCGCTAACGATTGAAACTCACCAAGTAGAGGTAATGGCATAATCATGTCCTCTGCTCTTCCTGTTCTCAGCGGACGTGAGGTAGTCCGAGTATTTGAAACCTTCGGCTGGCAAGTTGCGCGTCAAAGTGCAAGCCATATTATCATGGTTAAGGAGGGCGAACAGGTAACACTCTCTGTTCCTGATCATCGTGAAGTGGCAAAGGGTACGCTTCGTAGTCTTATTCGTACTGCTGGAATTACGGTACAAGAATTTGTTTCTGGCATGAGATGAGCGATAAGAGAGGTCTGACAATTCGAGTGCAGCGGACGGACGAAGGCTGCTGATGCTCAGTTCAAGGTTGTCTGATGCCGCTGATTCGAGCCGTTACTTGTACTGAGCGCATTGGAAGTATCAGTTATCAGCTACTTGTTTTCCGAATTAATTGGCCGTTTTTCAGTTTATTATCAACGTCCAATAGGATCAAAATCAGTCCCTTATGCACCCACAAAAATTATCGAGTATTCTGTTAACTGATCAAGGAGAAAGATTATGGTAGCCACTCCAGTCAAAACCAAAACCACGGGACAATACTACGCCACCCGCATCGATTTAGCATTAGATATCCGCAAAGCTATTGTTGAAATCTTAAGCCAAACCCTTGCCGCTAGTTTAGACCTAAAAACTCAGGTTAAACAGGCCCACTGGAATGTAAAAGGTTTAAATTTCTACCAATTGCACAGCCTCTTTGACGAAATGGCCACGGAATTAGAAGGCTATGGGGACATGGTAGCAGAACGGATTACCGCTTTAGGTGGAACCGCTTTGGGAACAGCACGCATCGCCGCCGCTAACTCGATTCTGCCAGAATATCCGGCTGATATCGTCGATGGTAGTGAACATATCGTTGCTTTAGCCGAACGTTATGCCTTATACGCTTCCCATCTTCGTTCTGCTATTGATAGCACTGGCAATCAAGGGGATGCCGACACAGCAGATCTCTATACGGAAATCTCCCGGGACATCGATAAACGTCTCTGGTTCCTAGAAGCGCATCTGATTAAATCGGAAGATGTTATCGGTTAATTATAGATAAATTTGGGGTGTGTTAACGTAGCTTAATACACCTTAAATTCTCGTAATCGGTAAACGTAGCCAATCACTTAACTGCTGTGCCAACCAATCTAATTCGGCTTCGCTAACATCTTCACTGGCAGTGATAATATATTCTCGATGGTTGGCAACGAGAACCAGAGAAGGAGGAATAATATTAACATTTTCTCCCTGCATAGTGACGGTGACATTGCGACGGAGGAGACTATAAATTTCCCAATTAGCGGCATCGGCAGTTGGTTTAAATTTCAGCCCCCAGAGTTTTTGGTAAAGAGAAACTTTTTTGGGGGTAATTTTTAACTCTAGTTCCCCCTGCCAAAAAGATTTCCATAACTGCCAAGATAAACTAGAGGAAATTAAATTGAGCAGAAAAATTAGGATAATCGGGATTAAAAAAGCGACCAGTTTGAGATCGTAAATAGCGACTATAGTTAAGAGAATGATCGTAAAGAATAGGGATGGTAAAAACTGTCTTAACTGGGTTTTGAGATTGTTGAAAAACTTTTGTTTGGTTTTACTAGCGATTTTTATTTGCAGGAGATTATCTGTTTTATAAACAGTAACTTCGCTGCCGTAGGGTTTGGTCAGATTGCCAATAGATACTAAGATCAATTGACAACTATATAAGCTGGCTAAAGCTTCTGTCACCGAACGAAAATGAGAGTCTGGAGGGGAGTTTGATAATCTTTTTAACCAATAGATGAAAAAAGCACTTAGATTAGTTTTTTGCTCAAAGTTTTCGGGTATGTAACGATGCTTAATCCCCGTGGCTAAACTGATTAAAGTTTTACCTAGATCCTGTAAGTCGGTGGTGGGAGAATCGGAATCAAAGGCAAAATCAACTAGATAAAAACGATGAGACTGGGTATCAAAGAGGATATTACTAAGTTTAATATTGCCGTGGTTAATGGGGAGATCCTGCTGATGGATATAGGAGAGAATCTCCAAAAGATATTTGGCAATTTGTTTGAGGTCTTGTTCTGCTAACAAATAACCGGAGTTAAGATAGTTTTCTAAAGGCTGCGCTGATAAATAAGGCCGGACAATAGCGATGATTTGTTCTTGGGATGAATCTATCTCAAAAATATCGAGGTATTTGGGGAGAGATGGGTGGGAGAGTTGTCGCAATAGGGCAATTTTACCGGTTATTTCTCCGATAAACTGACTCCCTTGCCCCCTAGGAACAGGAATAAGTTTAATGATAACTAACTGGGTGGTGTGTCTGTCCCTAGCTAAGATAGTTTTTTTCCCCAGCACCTGTTGGACTTGATAACGACTATGGAGAACTCGATCGAGCATGGGCGAGGATGGAGTAAGTAGTATCTCTAGGATAGCTCACTCTGGAAACTCTAGCCGCTATCTTTAGCATCCTTTTAATATTTTAACCCATATTCCCCACTTCAGTTTGAAGCATAAAAAACTACAGGTATTTTCAAAGAAAAAAAATCAGAATAAGCAAAAAAAATACTCAACCAATCAGATATTGAGAAGAAATCATCAAATACCAAATATTTTTGGCTCTTCGGGAATTGTTATGCAAATAATTAACTTAAAATAAAATTCGATGAGAGCGCCTACGCTCAAAAGTCAGTCCAGTAGGGTGCGTTAGACGGCGACAATCTTGGCTTTTACTTAGGAATAACAATCCGTCGTAACGCACCACCCACGAGAGCTATTAAAAATAGAATAATACCTAATTATAGATAAAAATCGGGCTAAAGCCTCGACAACGAACCTGATTTTATGACAAGGTTTGTAGTTGCGCTTCAGCACTAAACTCTGGATGTTTGAATAAGAAATTAAGGTTATGAATTACCTCCTAACGAGTCTAAATATCGCTGATAGGCTTGTTGTTGTTCTTCCTCTGAGAAAAACTGTAAAGCCGGATTTTCGGTTAACCACTCGTCAAAAGAGAGGATATTAACGCCTTTAGATTTTAGGTATCTTTGATAAGCTTCTCGTTGATCTTGCTCTGAAAAATGCTGTAAGGCAGGATTTTGATTAACCCACTCATTAAAGCTTAATACTTGTGATGGGTTATAAGTAGGATTTGGTTTAGGGGTTGGAGTTTGAGGAGTTGGATCGGAAAATAATAGGTTATTGCGATGATCTTCCTCTGTGTAAGAAAACCAATAAGCGACTTTTTACCCTTCAGTTAAGGGGATTTTATGCCAATCAAGCCACATATCTTCTTCTTGAATCCTAGCTCTGATTCTTCCCATTGCGTCACTTTTTTCGGTATAGTTTAAACCGCTCCATTCTTGACTCAAATCCTGTGCCATATAAATCGCTTCTTTTAAATTAGTTTGATTCGGAAAACCTCTAACGTCATCATCTGTTTGATTAATATCTATAATATCCCTATCAGCAGGTTTTAAGGGACTACGCTGATTACCCTATTTTCTCGACGGTGGAAAATCTAAGTCGAATCTATCTAATTCCTCAAGAACATTTTGCAAAATATAAACCATACCTTCAGGATATTCGGTTGTTAGTGCTTCTTTTATGCTTCTAGGATATCCGTAGGCTATCTTTTTTTTCGCGTCTGGTTTAGAATCCCCCTTATCAGAATCTTCAATTTTAGAACCTGGCGATGGTGAAAAATCTCCTGGTAAACCACCTCTATCAGTACCTCCTTTTTTAGTGCTTTTATCTTTATCTCCTTTTTCCTTTCCTTTATCTTTGTCTCCGTCTTCCTTCTCCTCATCGTTCTGATTCCCATTGTGCTAAAGCCTCCTCATCTGTTGCTTGATTTTCAGAAGTCTCAGATTGTTCTGATTCTAATTGTGCCAAAGCTTCCTCATCAGTTTGCTCTGTTTCTGCTGAATTTTTTAGGTTTTCTGAAGACTCTTGACCATCACTTTGAGATTCTTTTTGTTCCAATTGCGCCAAAGCTTCCTCATCAGTTTGCTCTGTTTCTGCTGAATTTTCTAAACTTTCAGAAGACTCTTGACTTTCTGTTGTCGAGCTGCTTTCGATATTCATAGGATTTTTAAATTTTGGTTAATAAATTAATAATTTAGGAAGGTTTAGATAATTGGATAACGTAACTGATAGCTTGAGGATTATCAACTCGTTGAGAGGCATCAAGAATTTCAATACCCACTATTTTACCCTCATCATTATAGTCAAAAATCATGCCGTTTTCGTCTTCATTACTTTCTGCGATTGTAGTTTCACAAAAGATAATGTTCATGATATCTACTTCTGGATCATAAATAATTTTCATGGCTTTCCCCAATACTTATCAATTTTACTGGTTCGGTAGGCTGTAATCACTTCTATTGGTTCTCGATTGCTCTCAACAATAAGTCGTAAGAGGTATTCTTTACCATCTCCAAAGTCTAGGCGAGATTGATAAACCTTTCGATTATTATAACCCGATACTATCTGTTCTGGATTGTTGAGTACCGATTTTACTAATTCTGGGGGAATATCCCGTTTTTCCATTTCTTGTAAAACATGGTCTTTCAATATATATCTGGACTTCCCCGTTGACAAAAGGCCATAACCTGTGCTGTAGAAGGGATTAAGAGAATTTACAGCACCCCGTTACTGGGTACAAATCAGGGAAACTCCCAATAAATCTAACGCTTTTTGTTGCAGTTGGGTCGGTCGAGT
>NZ_JADBTB010000045.1:0-3882 GCF_020246405.1 Microcystis sp. M083S1 | reverse complement strand
TGTTGGATAGGGTTTTTAGACTTGTTTTCCCTCAAAAAGTGCCGACCTTTGGAGTGATTGGGGGGAAAATTCAGGTACTTTTTCCCTGAAAATTAGGTAATTGACCCCCTGAAAATGGGTAAAACCCCACACCCCACACCCTGCCCCCAGGAAAAGCTTTTTCAGCAAACCCTAACCAGCCTTGCATGGCCTCTTGAAGGCTATTGATGAGTTCATCAATACTATCCCCTTCTGTTATGCAGCCAGGGAGTGCAGGAACTTCCGCCCAGTAACCTCCTTATCGGCGGGAAAAAGGCGTTAAATATCCGTGAGTGGGAATGTCTTTTCTGTGGGACTTTTCATGATCGAGACATCAATGCTGCGGTAAATATCAAGGTCGCCGGTGGGCAATCGGAGACCCTAAATGGACGGGTCGGAAAGCGTAAGACTACCGCTAAGGTAGCAGCATCCTGTGAAGCGTCAACCCCATTGACGCGACTATCCTAAAAAGGTGGCGTGGTGAGGAATCACCGTCCGTTTACGGCGGTGAGGATGTCAAGGTTTCCCCAACTTCAGGATTTACCCCCAAGAAATTGCTTAATCTGGCTGCATAATCAACATAGTCTACCCCCAGAAGTACAGGGCAAATGGTGCTTCCCCACCATTGCCTTGCTGAGGGCTTCGACGGTGAGTTCAGCCGAACCGCCGAACGGTGGGGACTGACGCGGATTCGTTCAACTTTGAGAAAATTGTCGGAAAAGAGATATAGTCATTTCAATTAAGATTGAGAATATCAATGCTAGAGTTAATAAAGGTTTAACTGGTCTAGAGTGTATCAGACTTATCTGAAATGACTATATTAACTCGGAAAGCCATTATACTCAATGATCGAAGACTATTGGCTGGTGATCGATGAACCAAGACAACGAGATTAGTCATTTACTAGACCTCATGCCCGCTTCGGGACGGATGATGACGCGCATTGTCAGCAAACCCGAAAGCCCCAAGGTAATCGAAACTAATTTTCCCCTGCCCTGGCAAAGAGGGGTCAGACCAATTCAAATTAATTTTGACCTCTGGCGGCAATTATCAAGACCCCAACGGGATTTAGTCTTGTTAAGGGCCGTCTGTGTTTTAACGGCAGTAAAATGGTTTAAACCCGATCTCGATCGAGTAATTGCTCTGGCTGGTATCATCGGTTTAAGCGTGGAAACCCTACAAACCGATGCCGTCGGTATGGCAGTGGCGGGGGGTTTAACTGCCTTGGCAATTAACCGGATTTGGCAGGAAAAACGCAGCCCCCAACGGGAATTAGACGCGGATGAAGCCGCCCTAAAAGTGGCCGTTAGACGCGGTTACACGGAAACCGAGGCCGCTAAGGGTTTATTATCGGCTATTGAGACTATAGCTGAAATTGAGAGGCGATCGAGTCTCAATTTTAACGAGTTATTGCGCTGTCAAAATCTGAAAAAATTAGCTAATCTCTCCTTTGTTGGTGTTCCCGATCAGGTGAGACAATCTTAAAGTCAGTTGTTTTGGCTATCAGCTTTCTTTTTACTGATTACTGATCACTGATCACTTAAATCCCTAACCTTAAAATAACTACTATAAAAATATTTTTCCCCTTGCCCAATGGCTGCAATTGACTCTCTAGAAAAAGCCTTAAAATATCACTTTGGCTACGATCAATTTCGACCGAATCAACGCCAAATAATTGAGGCTGCTTTAAACAATCAGGATTTATTAGTAATTATGCCCACTGGAGGCGGTAAATCTCTCTGTTTTCAGCTACCCGCTTTAATCAAAAAAGGGGTGACGGTGGTGGTTTCTCCCCTAATTGCTTTAATGCAGGATCAAGTAACTGCTTTAGCTGATAATGGTATCGGGGCAACATTTCTCAATAGCACTTTAAACGCTAAACAAGTCAGAGAAAGAGAATCTTTAATCCTGCAAGGGAAAATTAAACTGTTATATGTTGCCCCAGAAAGATTATTATCGCCTAGTTTTTTAGACTTTTTAGCTGTTATTGATAATTACCTCGGTTTAGCCTGTTTAGCAGTGGATGAGGCACACTGTGTCTCCGATTGGGGTCATGATTTTCGCCCTGAATATCGACAAATTAAACAAGTTCGTCAACGCTTTCCCTCCGCACCAATTCTCGCTTTAACTGCCACCGCCACCCAACAGGTAAGGGAAGATATTATCCAACAATTGGGATTGCGAGATACTTCCATTCATATTGCTAGTTTTAATCGTCCTAATCTTTATTATGAAGTTCAACCTAAAACCAGTAAATCTTATCAGCAATTGTATCAATATATTAAAGGACAAAAAGGGTCTGGTATTGTTTATTGTATCAGCCGCAAAACCGTCGATCAAGTTGCCGAACAGTTACAAAAAGATGGTATTAATGCCCTACCCTATCATGCGGGTATGGAGGATCGGGAAAGAAGCCAAAATCAAACCCGTTTTATTCGGGATGATGTGCAGATTATGGTGGCGACAATTGCCTTCGGTATGGGGATTAATAAACCGGATGTGCGCTTTGTCGTTCATTACGATTTACCCCGCAATTTAGAGGGATATTATCAAGAATCAGGCCGCGCTGGTAGGGACGGAGAACCGGCTAAATGTACGCTGTTTTTTAGCTTTGCAGATGCCAGAAAAATTGAGTATTTTATTAACCAAAAAACCGAGCAAAATGAACAACAGAAAGCCCGCCAACAATTGCGACAGGTGTTAGATTATGCTGAAGGGACTGAATGTAGAAGATCGAGCGTCCTAGGTTACTTTGGAGAAAGTTTTGCGGGTAACTGTGGTAACTGTGATAACTGTCGGAATGGGAACAATTCTGAGGATTGGACAATCGAGGCACAAAAATTTTTATCCTGTGTGGCGCGGACGGGACAAAAATTCGGTATGATGCACATAATCAACGTACTCAGGGGAGGAAAAGGTGAAAGAATCACCCAATATCAACATCATTTATTATCCACTTATGGCATCGGTAAGGATAAAACTCTCGGGGAGTGGAAACGTTTAAGTCGTTCCCTTGTCCAGCAAAATCTACTGGTAGAAACTGAAGACAATTTTAGAATCTTGAAACTTAATCAACACAGTTGGGAAGTGATGCGGAAACAACGTTCCGTGTTTATTGCCGTCCCCCAAAAAGCTAACGGTCCAATCTTGGGAGACGACAATCCCAATATGGTGGAAAGTGATTTATTATTCGAGCGCTTGCGGCAACTGCGGAAAAAAATTGCCGATAGTCAAGGAGTTCCTCCCTACGTTATTTTCCATGATTCTAGTCTGCGTTTGATGGCCCAATCAAAACCCCGGAGTTTAGGGCAGTTTCGTCAAATTTCTGGAGTAGTACACAGCAAAGTCCAACAGTATGGGGATATATTTATAGCGGCAATTAATGATTTTTGTCAGGATAGTCTTCCCTCTACTCAATTCCTCACTCTCCAATACTATCAAGATGGTTTGAATGCGGAAGAAATCGCTCGCAAAAGAAGCTTAAAAGTCTCAACCATCTATGAACATTTAGCTAAATTGCTAGAAGCGGGTTACGAAATTGATATTAATCAGTTAGTCTCTAAAAATAAACAGGAATATATTCGTTTAGCGATTAAAAAAGTTGGCGATCAATCCCTGAAAACTCTCAAAGAAAATCTGGGAGATAATTATAGTTATGAGGAAATTAAATTAGTTGTTGCTTGGCAAAGACGACTTTAAAAACTATAGGAGAGGGGGAATTATAAATTATGAATTATGAATTATGAATTATGAATTATGAATTATGAATTATGAATTATGAATTATGAATTATGAATTATGAATTATGAATTATGAATTATGAATTATGAATTATGAATTATGAATTATGAATTATGAATTATG
>NZ_JADBTB010000044.1:0-6412 GCF_020246405.1 Microcystis sp. M083S1 | reverse complement strand
GCAAGTTTCTTTGTTCTATGTTAAGATGTTGGTGGCTCATTTTGGGTCTGATTTGTTTTTGTTAATGATCAGACAGTACCTGATGAGCCTTTCTTTGTCAACTCTTGAGGTTGATGCGTTTCATTTTTGAATTGGCGAACAGGAAGCAATTGCCGCTACTAGGGGAAACTACCAAGAAGAGAAAATTGTTGTATGAAACGCAAACAGTTTATCGATCACGTCCTGTAGGGGCGAAGCATTCGGATAGGAAATCTACGGTTTCAGCGATAAGTTATTGCCCGAATCTTCGCCCGTACTTTTTCAGCAAGTCCTAGCCATTCTTGGTAGTTTAACCCCCAATTAAATAAAAGATCTGCGATTCCAAGACATACCGGAGTGATAATTATCACAATTGGTCAATTCAGCAATGGGAAAAAGTTGCCAAACCTTTATTAACCTGTGAGGCAGTTATCACTGAATCCTGTTTTATTTTGTGAAGTAAATAAAGAGAGAAAATTATTCATGTCAAACAAAACTATTGATCTCAATCAAGTACAGTTAACTTTACAAGAACTACTTGCCTTAATAAAGGTAGATACTGAAATTATTATAACCGAAGGAAACAAGCCTGTAGCTCGTCTAATTCCTTGGGGAGATACTGAAAAAACAACGTCTGAAACTCCTTCTCCTAAGTTACGACAACCAGGACTACACGCTGGAAAAATTAGGACTAGCGAAGATTTTGATGAGCCACTTCCTGAAGAATTTTGGACAGGTGAATCATGAAATTTCTTTTAGATACCCATACATTTATTTGGTGGGATAGCGAACCAGAAAAACTCTCTCAAAGAGCTTTAGAACTGTGTAGAGATCCTAGTAATACGCTATTACTTAGTATTACAAGTATTTGGGAAATGCAAATCAAACTACAACTAGGTAAACTATCACTCAAGATACCTTTAGCAGAAATGATTAATACTCAGCAGGAAACTAACCAAATTGGCCTTTTATCAATTACAGTCAGCCATGTTTTAGCTTTAAATACTTTACCTAACATCCATAAAGATCCATTTGACCGCTTGTTAGTTGCTCAAGCTAATCTTGAAAATGCTAGACTGATTAGCCATGATTCAATATTAGCAAAATATCCTGTTCAGATAGATTGGTAGATAGGACTTGCTGAATAAATGTTAAATATAGACGAGGTAAGAGTTTTAGGGTTCTGTTTTGCTCTCACAGGTGCAAGATTTTGAGAGAATCGTCGTTCAAAACCTTGCGTCTTCATCGGCCCGCGTCCTGTAGGGGCGAAGCATTCGGACAATAACCTATCGGTGAAACCGTAGATTTTCTATCCGAATGCTTCGCCCGTACTTTTTGAGCAAGTCCTAGCCATTCTTGGTGGTTTAACCCCCAATTAAATAAAAGATCTGCGATTCCAAGACATACGGAAATTAGGCATATTCTCGCTAATAAAATCTGCAAAGATATCGGAATACCACTAATAAAATAAATCGTTCATCAGTCTTGATGTCAAATATCAGGATCTGGCAAAAACAGATAAAAATTTTGAGTAGATTCGGCGAGATAATCGGTTAAGTTAAGTAAATAAAAAAAGAGATAACTATCTATGTCGAAAGCAATCCCATCATCACAGTTAGGCGATAATAACTCTTAAGTTCCAACTTTCTATCCTAATCAGGAGACCGATTGCTATGACACTGGCAAATACCCACCTAAAAATCGAAAATTTCGCTCATTATATCATAAAAATCACAAAAAATACTTAATTTAATAAGACAACTAAATAATTGTTTAATCGGTAATTCTTGAGGAAATCTAAAATCAGAACCCAACCGGCAAAAAAAGTGAGAGAATAAAAACATAGTTCAGAGAGTAGAGGCTGTCAAGACAAGCTTTCCAGTCGTAAAATCCACAATTCCTGCCGGGTGAGGGCTAATAAATAAGTAGGTAGGCGTTAAAAATTATCAGACACCCCCTCATCAAGGGGGGACTAAGGGGGGGATCGGCACCCCCCTTATCAAGGGTAGATCCCCCCGCCTATCGGCACCCCCCTTATCAAGGGGGGCAGGGGGGATCGAACCTAAAATCCATTTTTAATTTAATTATAACCAGCTACTTAACTTTCAAAAAAGCAGAATTCAATTTAGTAGAAAAAAATCGCAACAATCTGTCAATCTACTGAAAAAAGAGAGAAAACTTATGTTTTGTGAACAATGCGAACAAACCGCTAGTGGTAATGGTTGTCATCAGTGGGGAGCCTGTGGAAAAAGTCCCGAAGTCAACGCCGTTCAAGACTTATTAGTTTATTGTCTGCGGGGATTAGCATCGGTGGTTTTAAAAGCCAAAGAAGCGGCGATATCTACTCGCGAAGCCGATATTTTTACCTGCGAGTCGCTTTTCGCCACCATGACCAATGTGAACTTCGATCAAAGACGTTTTACCGATTATATTCAGCGTTGTTTAGAGATTCGGGAAAATTTAAAAGCACAATTGGGATCGCTGGACTGGTCTGCACTTGCTAACTATCAGCCTAATTTTAATGAGAGTCTAGTCAGCCAAGGTCAAGAAGTATCCTTAGAACTAATTGAAAAAGTACAAGACCTCGATATTTTTTCCCTAAAGTTAACCGCTATCTACGGAGTTAAAGGTCTGGCTTCCTATACTTTCCACGCTCAGGAATTAGGTCAAGAGGATGACTCAGTTTATCAGGTTATCCAAGAGACTTTAGCGGCAATTGATCGCAGTGATTTAAACCTTAATGATTGGGTGGCAATCTGTCTAAAAGTCGGGGCAGCAAACCTGCGGGCCATGGAATTATTAGATCAAGGTCATACCGAAACCTACGGTCATCCCATACCGACAAATGTTCCCTTAAATCCGCGTCTAGGTAAAGCCATTTTAGTCTCCGGCCATGATATTAAACAATTAGCGGCTTTACTGGCACAAACTGCCAATACTGGGATAACAGTCTACACCCACGGAGAATTATTACCCGCCCACGGTTATCCAAAACTCAAAGAAAAATATCCCCATCTCTACGGTCATTATGGCACCGCCTGGCAAAATCAAACTAAAGAATTTGCTAAGTTTCCGGGGGCAATAGTTTTAACTACTAATTGTCTCATGCCCCCCCACGAAAACTATGAAAGTAAACTCTTTACCCTCGGACCTGTGGGTTATGCCCATATTAACCGCTTAGAAACAGTGGGCGGTGCGATCGATTTTAGTCCCGTGATTGCTAAAGCGCAATCATTGCCCGGATTTACTGAAATAAGCGAACCTCGGCAGGTAATGGTGGGATTTGCCCACAATACCGTTCTCAGTGTCGCTGATACGGTGGTTAATGCCCTTAAACAGGGTAAAATCCGTCACTTCTTCCTAGTTGGGGGCTGCGATGGGGCAAAACCCGATCGCAATTACTACACCGAATTCGTGGAACAAGTCCCCGAAGATTGCATCGTTTTAACCCTTGCCTGTGGAAAATTCCGCTTTTTCGACAAACAATTAGGTAGCATCGAAGGATTACCCCGGCTGATGGACGTGGGACAATGTAACGATGCCTATAGTGCCATCAAAATCGCCCTAGGATTAGCCAACGCTTTTAACGTTAGCGTCAACGAGATTCCCCTCTCCCTAATTATCTCTTGGTACGAACAAAAAGCGATCGCTGTACTGCTCACCCTGCTGCATCTAGGTATTCAAAATATCCGTCTGGGACCAACTTTACCGGCATTTATCTCCCCCAACGTCCTCAAATTCCTCTCCGATACCTATCATCTGCAGCCGATTACCACCCCCGCAAAAGACTTAGCCGCTTGTCTAGGTTAAAACTTTCTGTAAAAATCCCACCCTCGGCCACAAATTGTGGCCTATGGGAAGGAGAGGGATATTATCCTCAAGGAGAATAATTTTTATGTCCGTAATCACTTTAAGCATTGATGGTAAAGATGTAGCGATCGAAGCAGGTTCGCGAGTTCTCGCAGCCGCTAGTCAGGTAGGAATAAAAATTCCTGCCCTCTGTCATCTCGATGGGGTTTCCGAAGTGGCTGCCTGTCGCTTATGTTTGGTAGAAATTGAAGGTATTAATAAATTATTACCCGCCTGTGTAACGGAGGTGGCGGAAGGAATGGTGATCCATACCGATACCCCAAAACTGAAAGAATATCGCCGCATGACGGTGGAATTATTATTCGCTGAAGGTAATCACGTTTGTGCGGTTTGTGTGGCTAATGGTAACTGTGAATTGCAAGATTTAGCCATCGAAGTGGGTATGGATCATAGTCGTTTTCCCTACCGTTTTCCCAAGCGAGAAGTCGATATTTCCCATCATCTTTTTGGTATCGATCATAATCGTTGTGTTCTCTGTACCCGTTGTGTGCGAGTCTGTGATGAAATTGAAGGGGCGCACGTTTGGGATCTGGCTTATCGCGGCGAAAAAGATAAAATTATCGCGGGAATGGATCAGCCTTGGGGCAGCGTTTCTGCCTGTACTTCCTGCGGCAAATGTGTTGCCGCTTGTCCAACGGGAGCCATATTCCGCAAGGGTTCCGCCGTTTCTGAAAAAGAGGAAGATCGATCAAAGTTGGAATTTTTAGTTAATGCTAGGACTCAACACCAATGGACGCGTTAAAGTAATCGATGGAGGGTGATAATGATCGATGGGCGCATTTAGATATCTACGAGCAGAAATTAACCGTCAAGGTAAGGGAGGACTATGATCAGATTATGGGTAATAATCAAGATATCCTAGAGATTGCTGCCCAATACGAAATATCGGAGATCGATATCCGACGCGCCAAGGATTATGCTTTTGGATCGGGAGTGTCTCGATATCAATTTTTTCCCGAAGGTTTAATGGTAGCAGCTTGGCGAAGACTCGCTGGCGCTCAAGGGAATAATCTTGATCGGATGTTTCTCAATCATGAAATCTACGAATCTGACTTAGTGATTAATCGAGGCTTTTCGCAGCAACAAGCGCATTTACTGGCACAAAAACAATATCCTTGGTCCGATTCAATTCAGCAAACGAGATAATTATGACCACATCACCCGAATCGCAATTTCTGCAAGCCCTAGAAATGTGTCAGTCTCTCTCCAATTTGACGGCGCAATTTTCTAGTATTCCTTGTCGGGTAATTGAAATTTTGTCTGATGTCAGTCAAGAGCCTAGGGTTTTGTATTCGCTCTTAATTAAATATTCTAGAGAGGTGGATTGTGCTTTAGTTGCCCTAGATATTTATGCCAAAAATGCTGATAATTGGCGAGTAAAAGATCGAGATAAAACCTGTTCTCTTGGTTTTGGAGTGAAAGACCATTGCACGATTTTAAGCTGTTTGCTCAATTTCAGTAAACGTCCTTTTTCTTTTATTTCTTATACGGGAAATTTTGCATCAGAGGCGATTATTTTTGAGCTACTTAAAGACTGGAAAAATCTAGATATAGCTCCTTTATTTGAGGAAAAAATGCAAGAATTTATCCAGGAGGCAAAAATAGCTTAAAAGAGTATTTCTTTTCGTTTGATCCTTTTGACGAAATTGCAACTCAGCCAAAAAATACCAATCTAAGGAATTAAAATTATGTCTAAAATTCGCTTCGCTACTGTCTGGTTAGCTGGTTGTTCGGGATGCCATATGTCCTTCCTCGATTTGGATGAATGGCTGTTAGAATTAGCCGAAAAAGTTGACGTGGTGTATAGTCCCGTCGGCTGCGATCTGAAAACCTATCCGGAAAATGTCGATGTCTGTTTAGTGGAAGGAGCGATCGCTAATCAGGATAATTTAGAACTAATTCATCTAGTCCGTCAAAATACCAAAACCGTCGTTTCTTTTGGTGATTGCGCCGTAACTGCTAACGTTCCCGCTATGCGGAATATGTTAGGAACTGCCGATCCCGTGCTAAAAAGGGCTTATTTAGAGTTAGGAGATAACACCCCTCAACTACCAGAAGAACCCGGTATCGTTCCCGAATTATTAGATCAAGTGCTGCCCGTCCATCAAGTCATTCCCATCGATATTTTTATGCCGGGATGTCCCCCCGATGCGGACAGAATTCGCGAGACATTGATTCCGATTTTAAAAGGGGAATTACCGGTGATGGCAGGACGAGAAATGATTAAATTTGGTTAATTGAATCAGTTATCAGTTATCAGTTATCAGTTATCAGTTATCAGTTATAAGATTTGAGTTTTAAGTTTTGAGTGAGCAGTATGTATTAAGTGAGCCTCATCAAATGCCAGTTTGCTGCTGTCTTTTCGCTGATTATTGATTACTGTTTACTGATTACTGATTGGGTGCATCTCACATTTGTAGAAATACCGACAATCAGCAATTATCAGTGACTCCTAAATTATTACAGATGTGTCAGCAGCCGCGTGTAAGCATCCCACCGAAAAACTAATGCGCGGGGGGTTTGG
>NZ_JADBTB010000043.1:0-7682 GCF_020246405.1 Microcystis sp. M083S1 | reverse complement strand
TGATTGCTAAGGACTGTTGATAAAACTCGATCGCTTTTTGGTATTCTCCTAGGGAACGGTAAACAGTGCCTAAATTATTGTAGGATGCCGCTTCACCCCCCCGATCACCGATTTCCCGTGTGATTGCTAAGGACTGTTGATGAAATTCGATCGCTTTTTGGTATTCTCCTAGGGAATAGTAAACATTGCCTAAACCGATGTAGGAATTCGCTTCACCCCCCCGATCACCGATTTCCCGTGTGATTGCTAAGGACTGTTGATAAAACTCGATCGCTTTTTGGTATTCTCCTAGGGAATAGTAAACATTGCCTAAATTATTGTAGGATACCGCTTCACCCCCCCGATCACCGATTTCCCGTTTGATTGCCAAGGACTGTTGATAAAACTCGATCGCTTTTTGGTATTCTCCTAGGGAATAGTAAACATTGCCTAAACCCATGTAGGAATTCGCTTCACTCCCCCGATCACCGATTTCCCGTGTGATTACTAAGGACTGTTGATGAAACTCGATCGCTTTTTGGTATTCTCCTAGGGAATAGTAAACATTGCCTAAATTACCGTAGGATTTCGCTTCACCCCCCCGATCACCGATTTCCAGTGTGATTGCTAAGGACTGTTGATGAAACTCGATCGCTTTTTGGTATTCTCCTAGGGAATAGTAAACATTGCCTAAACCCATGTAGGAAGTCGCTTCACCCCTCCGATCACCGATTTCCCGTTTGATTGCTAAGGACTGTTGATGAAACTCGATCGCTTTTTGGTATTCTCCTAGGGAATAGTAAACATTGCCTAAATTATTGTAGGAATTCGCTTCACCCCCCCGATCACCGATTTCCCGTGTGATTGCTAAAGACTGTTGATAAAACTCGATCGCTTTTTGGTATTCTCCTAGGGAATCGTAAACATTGCCTAAACCCCTGTAGGATTTCGCTTCCCCCCCCCGATCACCGATTTTCCTTGTAATTGCTAGGTGCTGTTGATCAAACTCGATCGCTTTTTGGTATTCTCCTAGGCAATAGTAAATACCGGCTAATGAGTCGAGACTCGCAACTAAATCAAGTTCTAGATTTAACTCTTTTTGTAAATCGATCGCTTTTTGATAATACTCGATCGCAAGCTGTTGTTCCTGACGATAATCTGACAATGGCAGATTTAATAAACGAAGGTTATAAATCTTAGCTAAACTGGCATATAAACTCGCTAGTCTTGGCTCTTTTTTGCCTTTATTTACCTCGATTTGCTCGATTAGTTCTAACAAGTCTTCTTTAGAGATTGAAGGAATATCTTTATCTATAGTAATTTCGTCAAAAGATTGTAAAATTGGTAAAAATTCCTGACAAGGTAAAAAGTTACTTGGAGGAGAAATAAAGCGAAAAACTCCTTTTCTCCAACTCCAAAAATCGGGGGACTTTTTGCGTAAATTTACCTCCACTGTGCTTGTTACCCAAAGAACAATGGAATAGGGAAATTCTCGCAATCCTTCCCTTGTCCATTGCAGATAACCAAAAAATTTATCTAGTTCCGATTTTTCCTGTTGCCATTCGATCGAGTGTAATTTTTCCACTCCTGTGGTTGTGATCACGGCGTTTTTGCTTTGTAATAACTCTGGTTTTCTGGAGACTAAACTAGCAATTGCTGCTCTTAAACTCGGTTCTTTTTGATCTAAATCAATCCGATAACAAGGGATTACTGGTTCTAATTCTTTGCTATAGCGATCGATGATTTCTTCTCGCAATTTTTCCTGATCACACACACAAATTAATATATTTAATCTCTCTTGATTTGCCTCTAGAGACACGATTAAACCTTCGTATTCTCTTTCATTTTGGTCAATAATTGAAGATGTTTCATTATTCATAATAAGTGGATAGCTGTTAAAAACTGTCAGATACCCCCATTAGGTAGGGTTGATTCATGAATCAACCCTACGGATCAAGGAGTGATCCGCATTCCCCTTATCAAGGGGGGATCAAAGGGGGATCCGCACCCCCCTTATCAAGGGGGGATCAAGGGGGGATCCGCACCCCCCTTATCAAGGGGGGATCAAGGAGTGATCCGCACCCCCCTTATCAAGGGGGATCCCCCCGCCTATCGGCACCCCCCTTATCAAGGGGGGCAGGGGGGATCCGCACCCCCCTTATCAAGGGGGGATCAAGGGGGGATCAAGGAGTGATCCGCACCCCCCTTATCAAGGGGGGATCCATCTTCAATTTAATTATAACTACTTACTTATCCCATTCAAATTGTTCCTCTTTTTTTCATTAACTCAACTACAATCGGATGCACGTTATACCACAAATCGCCATTGCGGTATTCTAAGATATATAAACCATGCAACAGATCTAGAAAATTTTGATCCTTGAGATCCTTCGGTTTTGACTTTTCATAAACAGTTTTAATAATTTCCTCATCTGCTGTACCGATACTTTCAGCAAAATCGAGACTAAGTTCTGTGATTGATTGTTCTAAAACAGCTTGATTAATTTTTAGGGTATTATCATCGGGATAACGACGAACCGATCGCAAACAAACCCGACAGCAATCATTAGTAATGCGAATTAATTCTCGTAATACTCCCCCACTATAAAGACAAATTTTTTCAAGGGTGTCAGGATCGATTAAAGCGGGATCGATGCGCTTAGTGATAATCTCGGTTAAAGTAGCAATAATTTGCGGATCGGGGATAGCATTAGGTGCATTAATTTCTCCCTGTTTAAAGAGTTTATATACAGGCATTTGCACGATCTGATCGTTGGTTTCTGTTTGGAGAGTTGCCTTTAAAGCTACCTCTCTTAAAGCAGCGATCGGAATAGTCATAATAATCCGAAAACTGGGCAACATAATCGCTTTAATATGGGATTGAAAAATATCCCTTACCTGTGCTAAGTCAATTTTATCAATGTCATCAACAATTACTAAGATTTTTTTCTGACTTTGGGACTCGATCGCACTAGCTATAATGTTAATTTGGGCAACTAGATCGGTAATTCTCCGCTCATACTTTTGTTTGATTTCCTCGCGAATAGTCGAATTAATCTTGAGAATTCCTTTAATGTGAGCTAGTAAAGAAGAAAAGTTAAAACCTGTTTCGATAGTGGCATCTGCTTGATTAGTTTCCGTGCGGATTTGTTCAGCAAACCATTGATAAAAGCTTTTTTTAATAGAATCTTTAATAGTTAAATTTTGGGCTTCCGCTTCTGACATCATCTGAACGGCGATCGAGAATAAAATATTAACATGATTTACGTCTGACATTTCGATCATGTCTGAGATCGAGAAGAAAACAACAAAATAGCGATCATCTAACTTTCTTTTAAATTCATAGAGTAGGGTTGACTTACCACAACCCCGATGTCCTGCTAGAATAATTTTTCCGTCTTCCGAAGGACTATCTTCTACCAATTGTTCTAATTCGTCGATAATTTCTGTGCCGTATTTGACAGCAAAACGCTGTAATTCTTTATCCGATCGCAGGGGTAAAAGTTCTAAATTGCGATAGGCTTCTCGAAAGGGTTCCAGTAAAGGACTAACCATAAGTAATTAGGGTTTGCGGCAAAAAGTTTTTCGTGGGGGTAGGGTGTGGGGTGTGGGAATTATGAATTATGAATTATGAATTATGAATTATGAATTGGGTAGTTGGCTCTTCTAGGTTCTGTGTGATAAGTTTAACTTACAGAGGATCGATCAATCTTTGTGTCCTTTGTGTCTTTGTGGTTCCTTCCACTCGCTCGCTAGGAAGAATGTATCTTAGAATACATTTTGCCCACCAAACCTAAGAGAGCCAAAAAACTAACTGATAACTGATAACTGATAACTGTTATTTTTCTGCTGCCCAACTGTCGGGAGTGTAGGTTTTTAATGCCAAAGCATGGATGGCTTCGGTAGCCAGTGCCGATTGTAAAGCGCCATAAACCATTTGATGCTGTTTAACGCGGGTTTTGCCAGCAAATTCGCCAGAAATAACCACCGCTTCCAAATGATCGCCACCTCCCGTCAAATCCCGAACCATCACCTGTGCATCGGGGATTTGTTCTTGAATCATCGCTTCTACTTGGCGAAAGTCAACCATCTTAACTCCTCAAAACAATTAAAGATACTCTGATCCCATTGTTACCGAAAGCTCGTCAATGGGGACAAAATTTACTGCCGTGGGGGGGAGTTGTTAGGAGTTGCCGATGTGGGAGTCGGTGCGGAGATGGGTGTGCTGACAAATCCCATCTCGTAGAGTTGTTGATAGCTTTTTTGTCCTAATTCACTGGTGGGGTTTTGGGATTGAATCACCTGAATTAACAAAGGAACCGCCAATTCTGGCTGATTTTGCGCCCTATGGACCAAAGCAAGCTGATAGGTGGCTTCATCCCGCAGTTGTCCGGTGTTTAAAGCACTTTGACGCTGAGAATCGAATACTTTTGGGTCAATTCCTGAGAAACTATTAGCTAATTGCAGATGATAGTTAGATAGTTGGTTAAAAATCCGACGCGCTTGATTGAGTTTGTCCACAGCGACATCGTATTTAGCGGCATTAATAGCGGCGTTCGCTTCTTCCACTAAACGTTGTCCCCCCTGAAGACTCAGGACACTATCGGCTTGATTTAAGGGTTTCAATTCGTTAGGATCGCTGGCAGGAGTGTTTGAGTCGGGGGTTTGTGCTTGTCCGTCAGGTGCGATCGCAATCACTAAACCGATTACCAGAGTGAGCAGATAAATTAAACTATAAGGCTGTTTTCGTTTAACCATAAAATTTCTCGACTTAATGTTCCCCATGGGAACGGCTATTTTTTTTAACATCGACAACTGACCTATAGTAGCTTTTTTGGGGCAGTTTCGATCCGACCCCAGCTTTCTAGACGTTAGTTTTAGCGGTTTTGTCGCCATGGCAAGTGCTGATTTTTTCCGAAAAATCAGTACAAGTCCCCAAAAAGTTAGTTTATTCCTCCCGATTAATGGTTTAAATACCGATAATTCACCCGTTGGCAAGCTGTCCAGATAGAATAAAGAGAAAGTAGGAGTTTAGTTCAAATGTCCTTATCACTGATTACGCGTAAGTTTACGGTGGAAGAATACGAAAAAATGGCAACCGAGGGAATAATCAAACCCGATGAAAAAGTGGAATTAATTCGAGGAGAAATTATCAAAATGTCACCGATGGGAACCAGTCATGCTTCTAGTGTAGATAGATTAATACAATTATTCTATCAAAAGTTAGGACAGAAAATTATTCTCAGGGTGCAAAATCCGATTAGATTAAATAATAATTCTCAACCAGAACCAGATTTAAGTTTACTAATACCTCGATCGGATTTTTATGTTGCTGCCCATCCTTGTCCTCAAGATATCTATTTAATTATTGAAGTTTCTGACTCTACCATCGATTATGATCACTATACTAAAATCCCTCTTTATGCGGAAGCAAATATTCAAGAAGTTTGGATCGTTAATCTCAAGGAAGAATGTTTAGAAGTTTATCGCCATCCTCTGCATGGTAGTTATCAAGCTATTCAGAAATATTATCGAGGTGAAAGTATTTTTATTGAATCCTTTCCAGCAATAGAATTCACTATTGCAGAAATCTTAGGAGTGTAGTTAAAATGTCTTTATCACTGATTACGCGTAAGTTTACGGTGGAAGAATACGAAAAAATGGCAACCGAGGGAATAATCAAACCCGATGAAAAAGTGGAATTAATTCGAGGAGAAATTATCAAAATGTCACCGATGGGAACCCGTCATGCTGCTGGTATAGCTAGATTAACCCAGTTATTTTCTCGAAAATTTGGTGATCTTATTCTCTTAGGAGTACAAAACCCGATTAGATTAAATAATAATTCTCAACCAGAACCAGATTTAAGTTTACTAATACCTCGATCGGATTTTTATGTTGCTGCCTATCCTTGTCCTCAAGATATCTATTTAATTATTGAAGTTTCCGATTCTACCCTCGATTATGATCGCTATACTAAAATCCCTCTTTATGCAGAGGCAAATATTAAAGAAGTTTGGATCGTTAATCTCAAGGAAGAATGTTTAGAAGTTTATCGCCATCCGCTGCAGGGTAGTTATCAGGATATTCAGAAATATTATCGAGGTGAAAGTATTTTTATTGAATCCTTTCCAGCAATAGAGTTAACTTTAATTGAAATACTCGGCAATAAAAGTTAGATCAAAAGTTAAACTTAGATATCGTGAGGATTAATGCCTAATTCCCGCAGTTTATTCGCTAATCGTTCCGCTTTTGCAAGAGGGATCAAGGAGAAAATCAAGGATTTACAATCTCGGTTTCACAACAGTCCACTGGGTTACGGGGGCCATGGCTTTCCAACCTAAAAACTTGCCGACCGGTTCGGCTTTTTCAATGCCAATCCGCAGCAGTTCCCCTCCTAATTTACTATGCCATTGCAAGAGGACTAATTCGCTTTCAATTGTAACAGTGTTGGCAACAAGACGACCCCCGGGGCGCAGGGCTAACCAACAGGTTTCCAATAGGTGGGGTGTGGTGATACCGCCACCAATAAAAATAGCGTCCGGTTGCGGTAAATCTTCCAGGGCGCTCGGTGCGATTCCGGCGACGATTTGCAGATGGGGCGTTCCCAGGGCGGCGGCATTATCGGCAATGTATTGTAATCTGGTGGGATGATGTTCGATCGCAATCCCCTGGCAACGGCGATCGCTACGCAGCCACTCAATGGCAATGGAACCACAACCCGCCCCCACATCCCAGAGCAATTGTCCGGGTAGGGGAGCCAATCTACTCAGCGTGATAGCACGAACTTCTCTTTTTGTCAACTGTCCGTCATGATTGTAGGCAGAATCCGGCAGTCCTGGAAGGCGCGGCGCCCAGGTGGGGGGATGGGAGGAGATGCAGCTAATGGCGATGACATTTAAATCCGCCAGATTTGTAAACTGCCAATCGTTGGCGATGCCTTGAATGTGGCGTTCTCGGGTTCCCCCTAGATGTTCTAAAACCGTGATGGAACTCTCGCCAAAACCTCCCTCCCTGAGCAGCCGAGCAGCGAGCGCCGGAGTCTGGGCATCAGCACTCAGTACCAGCAGTTTAGCACCGGGATAAAGCACCCCATTCAACCAAGCCGGAGGACGACCGCACAAACTCAAAGTTTCCACTTCACTCAGGGACCAACCCAAACGACTACAGGCAAGACTGAAGGCAGAAGGAGAGGGAATAATCGTCATTTCCTCTAGGGGAATCTGGCGGGTGAGGGTGACACCAATTCCGTAGCACATGGGATCACCACTGGCCAAAACACAGACGGATTGACCACGACGGCGGATAATCTCGTTAACAGAGTCTTGGATGGGAGAAGTCCAGAGCAGTTTTTGCCGTTGATCCTCTGGGGGTAACATTGCCAGATGTCGTTCACCACCGACAATAACTGATGCTAAAGAAAGCAGACTTCGCCCTACTGAACTTAACCCTTCTAAGCCATCTTCACCAATTCCTATAATCGATAGCCATTTCGACTGACAATTGCGATCCGCCATGTCTAAAAAAAATTTTGGTTGTTGCTGAATCAAAGTATGATATTGGGTTCTTCGGTTTGTGTTATGCAATGGAGGGGGGTTATAAAGGATAAAACCCTTACACAGAAAGACATTGCTTCGATTTTTGCCAATTGTTTTCTATCTAGAACGAGCTAATCAATTGAGTCTCTTGCCATATAAGGATTT
>NZ_JADBTB010000042.1:0-17799 GCF_020246405.1 Microcystis sp. M083S1 | reverse complement strand
CACGACCCCGGCGACTGTTCGAGTTTTGTCAGGGAGATTATGGTGGTGACCCTTGCTACGAAGCGGTCTTTTCTGACCAAGGTTGGGACGGTCTACCACCTCTCTCAATATACAAGGTTGGGTTGAAGCATGAAACCCAACGCCCGCATGGGTTACGCTACCGCTAACCCATCCTACAAATAATTGTGCCTACCTACTTAACTGATTTGGTATAAGGGGACTCGACAGCTTTTAGCCGATAAATTTAACTTTTCTTAACCTAAGCCTAAACTGGCGAGGGGAGAGGGTTCCGCTATATATTATAAAAAATTGTCATCGTCGATACAGCAAAAAATCTCTTTTGTCCCTCTATAGGTTAGACTATAGTTAGTGATAAGACTTCTTTTGTAGATCTTGCAGGAAATCTCCCATGAGTGCCATAACTTTCTCCACCGCTCCCACCGCTTACTCTATCAGGATGATTAAGGACGAAGTCCGTCAGATGGTAGAACAGGGGGTAGTGAGCAGACACCAACCGATCTACACTCTCTGTCAGTTCATTCCCCCCCGGGAGTGGGTTTGTGTTGAATGTGAACTAGAACGGTGTGACTACCTTCTCAGGGATCAAATTGGTGACTTAATCGCCTCGGAATCTTGGGATAATGATTAAAATCTCCCGTTTGCCGATGGGCAAAAATCGGACTGATCAGAAATTTAGCAGCCTTGTCCACTTTCTTAAACTATTATAATTCAGCCCCGGTTAATTCTGGGGCTGAAACTATGGGGATAGGAAGGGTGTAATTGTTAAGAAAAAAGAAGTTTTGGCAAAATTTTGCCAAGTTAGTTTAAAAGTTGCCCATTGCCAAGGGACGCTATCTCTAACATCCCAGAATTTTCTCTAACTTAAAATCAGTAGTTGGCGCTGTTGTAAAGAACGCACACCAGTTAATCCTAAAGCAACTTGAGCGTCGATTTCTCCCACGGTTAAACGACCATCACAAGCTTGTAGAAAAGCAAATTCTCTCTCCGAGAGATTAACCGGCCGATAATCGTAGTCTAGAACACTTGCACTAGGCCAACCGTAAAGACAGGGATGAACTTCGGCCACTGCATTCTCTAGGACTTGATCCCCGGACCAATCGGCAGTCAGAATCGGTGGTTTAGCGAGGAAAAATTCATAGTGGGTGATTTCCGGGTCTAATAATTCCGTCAAGCGATAACGTTCCCTTTCCCCTAAATTTTGCGCTCTAGCCATCAATTCGGGGGATTTACCCAATAAACGGTCTAATTGCCAGTAGGAAGGGTTAGAAAAGCCAATAAAGGCTAATCCTGACGCATCAATCAGTTGAAAGAGGGTATCGATATTGTAGTCCACTTCCCGGGGGTGAACGTACATATCAGCGAAGGATTCATCGCGATGATTTTCCATTGACCAACGCTCTTTTTCCCGTTTCAAAATGCGATTATTTTCCGGTAGGGAGGCAAAAATCTCTCGGCCGACAGCGACCCCATCTTTATAATCCCCGCGTCGGTCTCCCTGCAAAAGTGCGATCGCAGATTGCATTAACTGGATTTCCCAGCGTCCCAATTGTGCATAGACGAAAATGTGCAGCAGACCACCGGGGGCCAGCTTTTGCGCGAGGGATTGAATACCTTTAATCGGGTCCGGGAGATGGTGCAGCACCCCGACGCAGTTAATTAAATCAAATTCTCCGGGGAGATTAGTGGCCGATTCAAGGGGTAAATGGTGAAAATCCAGAGAACCTCGGTGCTTTGTCGCAACTCCCGAACGATTACAGCGTTCTTTGGCAATTTCTAGAGCTTTTTCGCTGATATCTATAGCGACTACATGAGCGAAAGGGTTGAGAGCGAGCAGATATTCAGTTCCCGCACCAGTACCACAACCTGCATCGAGAATGCGGATATCCTCTCGTTCAGGTTTACGATGACAACAAAAGTTATAGGCAGCAATCCAATTCCAGCGCCAATTGTAACCTGGAGGAGGTTCGTCTAGGAGCGGTTCGGGGGGGAAAGGATAGGTATTGTAGAGACGTTGTACAGCAGTGCGAATAGTAGCGTCGTCGGACATGAAAATTGGCGGAGTTTAGGATAACACTCGATCGATTGTCTCACAGAGGGCAGCGATCGGGAAAGTCAGCCGGGGTTTTTTTGAGTTGGTCGAGGGTAAATGATAAATAATCATTATGACTATCCGGTTCTGTGCCAAAATTAGTTATTATTTCTTTGGTCGATATTTTTTTCTATTCCTTGTCCTACTGTCTCTTAACCCTATCTAAGTTTTACTGGCAATTATTCGAGAGTCATTCTCTAACAATTATCTCAAATATAAGCAAATCTTGCCGATACAAAAAACCATGAGGATTAAGTCTATAAAGCTTATTAATTATCGAGGTGTAGTCAGTTTAAACATCGACTTTCATCGGCAATTAAATGTATTTATAGGAGTTAATGGTGCGGGAAAATCTACCATTTTAGATAGTTTGGCGATTATGCTTTCATGGTTAGTTAAGCGCCTAAAAAATACTAATGCCAGTGGACAACAGATTAGCGAAACCGAGATTAATAATGGTCAGGGGACGGCTATAATTGAAATCACTGGGGTGACGGAAGATAGTCAAGAGATTACTTGGAAAATAGTAAAAACTAGGACTGGATATATCCACGCTGGAGAACGGAGTAATTTTAGCCAATTAAATGAATACACTCAACAAATACAACGACAAATTACTGAACATCAAGGAGAAATTAACTTACCTTTATTTGTTTATTATTCTGTTAATCGAGCAGTGCTGGATATACCATTAAAAATTAAAACAAAACATCAATTTGATTCTCTAAGTGCCTACGAAAATGCTTTAACCAGTGGATCAGATTTTCGCACTTTTTTTGAATGGTTTCGCGAACGTGAAGATTTAGAAAATGAAAATAGAAAATATCAGTATGATCGAATTAAACCGGAAGGTTTTTGTTTTCCCGATCCCCAATTGGAAGCGGTTCGGGAAACGATCGAACGTTTTCTACCCGATTTTACTAATCTTAGCGTCCGTCGTAATCCTTTGAGAATGGAAGTAACAAAAAAGAATAAAATAGTTACTGTTAATCAACTTTCTGATGGAGAAAAATGTCTGATTGCTATGCTGGGAGATTTAGCTCGAAGAATGGCGATTGCTAATCCTCAAAATCCTTATCCCTTAACGGGTACTGGCGTTATTATCATTGACGAAATTGATTTACATTTACATCCTCAATGGCAAAGATTTGTAGTACCTAAATTACTAGAAGTTTTTCCTAACTGTCAATTTTTTATTTCCACCCATTCTCCTAATATTATCACTCATGTTCAACCAGAAAGTTTACACTTCATGGAACAAACAGAAATGGGAATAAAATTTCATCCCGTGCAAGAGTCCTACGGCAAAAATGTTGATCGAATTTTAGAAGATTTGATGGGATTAGAGACAACTCGTCCCAAGGAAATCGCTGAAGCTTTGAAAGATATCTATGAACAAATTTCTCAAAATCAATTAGAGGCAGCTAAAAAGAAAATCAATGATCTCAGAGCTAAAATTCAAGATGATCCAGAATTAATTAAAGCTGAAGTTATTATTCGACGCAAGGAAATTATCGGAAAATGAAGTATATTAGAAAAAGACAAGAACCACCAGAGTTTAAGAATTGGAAAGAGCAAGCTAACTCAGATTGGCAGCCCGACTTTAGAAATTTAGCGGGAAAACCAAAAGAAATACTAATTAAAGCGTTGATGACAGAACAGGGGGAAATATGTTGTTATTGTGAAAATCGATTGATTGATGGTAAATGGCATATAGAACATTTTAAACCTCAGAGTGATCCCAGTGTTGATCCCCTAGATTATGCCAATTTGCTATGTTCCTGTCAGGCAAATCTTACGCCTGGTGAACCTCGGCACTGTGGTAATCTAAAAGATAACTGGTTTGATGAAAATCTCTTAATCTCTCCACTTAATCCCGATTGTGAGTCTCACTTTGCCTTTAACTATGATGGTACAATTAAACCTGCACAAGAAGATGATCAAAAAGCAATTAATACTATCGAAAAGTTGGGATTAAACCTCAATAAAATCAACGACTTTCGTCAGAAAGCCATCGAACCTTTTTTGGATGAGGAGATAGATAATGCTCAATTAAAAGTTTTTGTCAATGGATATTTATGCTTAGATGATCAACAAAGATACAATCCTTTCTGGACAACAATCAAATATTTGTTCAGTGATTTAATTGAATAATCTTTCCTTGACAAAAATACAAGAATTATTATAAAAGTTTAGATAAACCAGAAAAAATATAAAGTCTTATGAAGATTATTCAAGAATTATCTCAAAAGTCAACAATTGATGAGATTCTGGTCAGATAATTGGGATGGAGGGGTGAATCAACCTGATCCGAAAAAGAGATTGTTGTCGAGAGTCGGAGAGAAAAGCAATGAATATCAAGGATACGTTACAGAATGTTGTCCAGTACCTAACAGACAGGGTAAGGGTATCTTAAAAATCCTTGACAAAATGAACTTTATGTGAGTTGCTTACCCAGATGACGATTCAGGCATATTTGAGGAGAATTTGCCATCTCAATTGTTAAACAAAAATCGACCAAATGGGTCTAGTTCGTAACTATTCTGATTGACTGGTATCACTTGAAATGCCCACACAATTTGCCAATTGTCAATAGGGTATGATACTAAATCCGTTTTTAATAGTACGATTAACTCCCAAGAATGATAAGGAGTAGCAAAATAAAAATGGTTTTTCGGTCACTCGATTGATTTCACTTGCAGTTCTATTGATTGCTAATCCTGCTACCAAAAAATTGATCGCCCGCAAAGGGAAATCGTTATTCCAGGGATTCTCGAAGATCACCGCCTCCCGATACGGTTTTCCAACCGATCACCAGAAAAATGATTAAAGCAACTATCGCCATAAATAAGCCGATCGGAGTACCGATCAGATCCCGGGCGAATTGTAAACTATAGTTAGTTTTTAGATCGGCATTTCCATCCCAAACTACCGTTTTTTCCGCACCGAGAAATAACAAGTGAATCCCCCGAGAAAGAACGAACTCTCCCACGATAGTGAAGAGAATTAACTGTTTCAGTCTCACGGGTAACATGGCCAGATATTCGGTAACGATCAAGAGCAACAGAACCACGATAGGAGTCATACTCTCGCCGATAATTCCCCCTCGATGAAATCCGGGTTGCAGGAAACAACCTCCCAAAAAACCGCTCGCGAGTACCGATACTAAAAATGATCTGGGAAACAAAGGTTTACCCTTAACTTTTCCGAAAACTCGTTTCCCGAAAACCGTCAGAAGGACGGCGCTCAGGGTTATCGTTATAGAGCCGGCTAAAACACTAAAATACAAGCGAAACCATGAATTCCACAGCCGATAGCGTAAGATGTAAAACTCGCCCCCCTCTCCGGGGCCTTTCTGGATTCGATCTTGAACCGCGTCGGAAAGTTCTAGGGGATAAACGGTAGACCACGCATTGTTGAAAGCATCGGAAATTCTAACGCTCGCGGTCGCCCCCCCCGTCGTTCCCATTGCCGTCTGGAAGATAGAAGCGAGACCGAAGTGAGAGATTCCCCATAAATACCAGGGAAGACACACGGCGATCATGAGGATTAATGGAAAAAATAACTGACGGACTACAAGAGCTAAATTTTTACGATTTACCCAGAGATTATCGACGATCGGGGCGATAACATAGAGTATAGCGGAAGGATGACTGAGAAAAGCTAATCCCCAACTAACTCCACAACCAATCCCGGAAGGCGAATAGACTCTTGTGCGGGGATTGTTTCTCAAGTCGAGATAGAAATAGATGCCGGTTAAGATATAGACCGTGGCCAATACCTTCGGCCAAGGGTAGGTGATTATATTACTCAAATAGGGACTGAAAGCCACGAGGAAAAAGGCTAACGGAATTAACGACGGACGCAGAAAGAGAGGGATTAGGAGGGTCAGGAATACTCCTGGTAAAATCGCAGTAATTTGATAAACCGCAAATGAATTTTCTAAAAGTGCCAGATAATAACTAGAAAATAGATTAAATAAAGGAGTTCTAGAAGTAACATTATAAGTTCCAAAGTAAACCGTATCGGTTTTCTGAAGTCCCAAAAAAATTTGAGCGATATCGAAGTGCATCCACCAATCCCCGTAGTAAAATCCCCCACTGTAAAGCACGACGAAGAATTGCATCCCTAGCAGGACGAGCCAGAACAAGATCGCTAGGTATAGCCATCTATAGTTTTCTCTTTCTTCCGCTTGCCACAATTGTCGCGTCAGTAACCATAGAGAGATAATAAATAAACCAGCCGTCGCTAACAGAAAAAAAGTTCTTCCAGAAAAGCCACAAAGAAAATTAACGAAAGCGATCGCCGATTGTAAAGCCATTCCCCAAGCACCAGCAAGGGCCATACATTCCTTGACGGTAAAGCGCGAGATCGCTCTCAGGCTAACATAGCCGAGGGTGAAAGTTAGGGTTAGCGAGATCGCCCCGAAAAAAAACAACTGTAAAAAGCTTATATTCACGATTAACTATTTACCTGAATCTATTTTAGTGACCCCATCTTTTAATACTATCGAAAAGTTGGGATTAAACCTCAACAAAATTAAAGAACTTCGTCACAAAGCCATCGAGCTTTTTTTGGATGAGGAGATAGATAATGCTCAATTAAAAGTTTTTGTCAATGGATATTTATGCTTAGATGATCAACAAATCAGCGATTTAATTGAATAACCTTTCCTTTACAAAAATACAAGAATTTTTATAAAAGTTTAAATAAACCAGAAAAAATATAAAGTCTTATGAAGATTATTCAAGAATTGTCTCAAAAGTCAACAATTGATGAGATTCTGGTCAGATAATTGGGATGGAGGGGTGAATCAACCTGATCCGAAAAAGAGATTGTTGTCGAGAGTCGGAGAGAAAAGCAATGAATATCAAGGATACATTACACAATTTTGTCCAGTACCTAACAGAGGCTTTCGCTCGCATTTTTAGTCCCAGCAATGATGAATATCCCGATGTGGGGATGCAGCCTTTTGATTCTGAACCTTACCATGCTCCCAAGGGTAATTCTTAACTAAAAATGACGGATAATTGCTTTGAGATAAAAGCTATGGGTAGGGATAATAACCCTACCTGATTTTATAGAAAAATAATTAATTCTCTGCTTGCCAATCAGGACAACTATCACTATCCCAACCGTAGGGATGGAAACCGCAGACGAGAAGATTACCCCCGTAGATATAACCGTGATAATTACGGCAACCGATACAAGCAGGATGGGTGTTAGGATCGGGGTTAACCTTAGGAGTGAGGGTAAAATCCGAGGGTTCATCTAATTCCGAAAATAAGGACTCATCGAGGTTAAAAAATTCTTCTAATTCCTGGGGTAAAACCTCTTGAATAAACTGTTCCAGATCGATGATAATCTCCTCATTAATTTCTTCGATAGTTTGGGCTACTTCTTGGAAAAAAGTTTCAATTCCCAGGGCGACAGTTTCGATAACTTCCCAAAAATCTTTCTGCCAATCGTCCATGTTTATACTTGCATCCCTTGTCTGGTAATAATTAATTATTTGTCCCTAAAATCTAGGTTTTAATCCTGTTGCAGTTTCCGTAATTCCTCCTGAAGACGTTCCACCTGTTGCCGCAATTCATCTACTTTGGGATCGGCTGCTTTGGTGTCTTCCTCGTCTTCAATAATTTCTATCCGTCGGGGTTCATGGGGAATATTAGATTCGTTACCTTCTACTGTTTGCTGTTGTGCCTGTTTCACCAACTCATCGACGTATTTCCGCGCTTCTTCTGCGTTTATTTCGCCGCGAGAAATCATCTCATCGGCTAATTTTTGGGCTTGATTTCTTAATTCTTGTAAATTTACTTCAGCTTTTTCGGCGGCATAAGTAGCAATGCCTACACCCAAATAAACTGCTTTTTTGACTAAATCACCTAAGTTGGCCATAGCAAAAATCCTGAATCGATCGCTCTTACCTACTAGAATAAACGATCCTTCTCCCAAATGGAGATGGGTTTTGGGAGTCAGTGAACAGTGAACAGTAATCGGTGAACGCTTGCGCCTCTATCCAAGAGAGCCATCAGTGAACTGAAAACTCATACTAAATCCGTTGAGTATAAGCTAGTTATGAGGAGAGGCACTCATGCAAAAGGCAAGAGGCAAAAGCGAGAATAAATAATCAGTTTTTAATAAACGGATTTAGTATCATATCTGATAACTGATAACTGGTAACTGGTAACTGATGAGGTAAAGTTTTGTAAATAGATGCGGTGGTGGCGACAGCAAAATTGATCGCTATAAAGATGAAATTTTAGTCAAATTGCTGGTTTTTTGCCCTCAAAACGACGATAGAGATTTATTAGGTCATTTTTGACCTAAATAGTGTAATTAAGCTCAAAATAACTAAATATTGCCCATAGCTGCCGGCTGCGGGCTGCCGGCGGAATCGATTTGTGTTCATCCTCAGCAAAGATTTAAACTAAACAATCGAGACCAGATTCCCGATTTAATCACAAAAAACTATGTTTCCTATTCATCGCCCCCGTCGTCTGCGTCAAACCCCTCAAATGCGCCGTCTGGTGAGTGAAACCGTCTTGACAGCCAATGACTTTATCTATCCCCTTTTCGCCACAACGGGGGAAGGTATCGCCCAGGAAGTCAAATCGATGCCGGGGGTGTACCAATTATCAATCGATAAAATTGTTGACGAAGCCAAGGAAGTGCGGGATTTAGGAATCCCAGCGATTATTTTATTCGGGCTGCCGGAAAGCAAAGACACAGAGGCGACGGGAGCATGGCACAATCATGGTATTGTGCAAAAAGCGGCCACAGCAATTAAAGAGGCAGTTCCCGATCTACTCATTGTCGCCGATACTTGTTTGTGTGAATATACCAACCACGGTCATTGTGGTTATCTGCAAACGGGAGATTTAACCGGCAGGGTGTTAAACGATCCCACTCTGGAATTATTGCAAAAAACCGCCGTTTCTCAGGTAAAAGCGGGAGTGGATATCATTGCACCTTCGGGAATGATGGATGGTTTTGTCCAGGCAATTCGTCAAGGATTGGATGAGGCGGGTTATAGTGATACACCGATTCTTTCCTATACGGCTAAATATGCCTCTGCCTATTATGGTCCGTTTCGGGATGCGGCGGATTCTACCCCCCAATTCGGCGATCGCAGAACCTACCAAATGGATCCGGGTAATGCCAGAGAAGCCTTAAAAGAGGTGGAATTAGACGTATTAGAGGGAGCAGATATGTTAATGGTAAAACCTGCCCTGTCTTACATGGATATTATCTGGAGAATCAAGGAAATGACTAATTTACCCGTGGCTGCCTACAATGTATCGGGGGAATATTCAATGATTAAAGCGGCGGCGTTAAATGGCTGGATTGACGAAAAACGGGTGACTTTAGAGACTTTAACCAGCTTTAAACGGGCGGGGGCCGATATTATCTTAACCTACCATGCTAAGGATGCCGTGCGCTGGTTAGCAGAGGGTTAAACTTGTTGATTGAACCCCCTATGCTGATTATCGGTTAAACGGCGAAGCATCGGACCTACCATGACAATATAAACGACTCTCTCATGATTCCCTGGCAATTCCTCATAAGTAGGTAGGTATTAAAAGTTGTCAGATCCCCCCCTTATCAAGGGGGGATTAAGGGGGGATCGGCACCCCCCTTATCAAGGGGGGATTAAGGGGGGATCAAAGACAAAATCTATCTTCAATTTAATTATAACTACTTACTTAATTCCCACATAATCGTCTGGATTTATCAACCCAGACCAAGTTCTCTCTATTATCCATCGCCGGGCTGCATTGGTGATGGTGAGATAGGAAGTTTTCCTTTTGGTTGGACGGTCCTCAATAGCAACTTAGGTTATACTTCATCTTGAGGAGAAACGCTGTAATTATATTCTTTTGCCGCTTGTACTAAGGATAAAAGTTGTCCGGTTTGCTCGGTTCCCGATACTCCTAAATCACTGTGACAGAGGATAACTTTTTCGCTTACCCTTGCTAACAAATCCCTTAAAACTCTCTGTAAACGGTCCTGATTTTCCTCTAATTCTGCTTCTGTTGTCCAGGGTTGATAGGGACTTTCTCGCCAAAAAATTGGCGCAGCAAAAAGAGTAGCAGCACCTCCTTGTTCCCAGAGTGGAGAAGAACAATCTAGCCAAAAATGCCAACGATGACTAGAACGAAAAGAACGATATTGAAAGATATTGCCTAGGGTGACTGCTGAGGAAGATTTAATAAATTGTCGCACAGGATAGGGATTAGCGGTAATTGTACCACGGCGCAAAAGTTGGATAAACTGACTAATAGTTTCGCTGGGACTTTGAAAAGAGGGTTCACTCTCACGCAAACGGCGATCGATCTCCCAAAAATGTTGGGCAGTTTCCATTAATTCTCGCAAAGCTGCCAAGTGATCGAAGGGCAAATTTTCCCCATCGTTTAATAATTGTTCGATCGCTTGATTTAAGACAAAAATCGGTAAAAGTTTGGCTTCTTGCTGCCGTTTTTTCATCCCTTCGATCCAGTGACAAATTCTTTCGTAGGCAGTACAAGCTTTTTGTCCTAAGCGATCCCAACGGGGAAAAGTTTCGATCGCTAATAAACGAGGATTTTCTGGATGCACTTGATAACAATGATCGGCAATTAATCCGGCGCGAACTGGATCGATATCGGGAATTAAATTTCGTTCTTCATCCCAGCGATAACGGCTAAAAATCACCAGCATTTCCGCTATGGCCTCTTGGGGGGCTAAACGCCCCAAATTTGGGTAAACAAGGGCGAGAAGGGTCAATAATGCCCGAATCAGAGGACAACTGATCAGGGGTCGTTGTTCGTTGAGGGGTTGAACGGCTATCCCGGCACCGGTTAAAATTTCCATCAGGCTATAACGGGCGATTTCGTCTAAACCGGGGGCAATAACGGCGATTTCTTCGGGTTTTACTGCTCCTTGATTGACTGCTTGAATAATAGCTGTGGCTGTCTTCCGTAACAATTCAGCGCGAGAGGTGGTTTGCACGGAGATGAATTGATCGGGAAGATTGCCAAGATAGTTACCATCGCTGATTAAGGAGAGAATCGTCTCGCTAAACTGAGCGGCTAACCCGTTAGTGGTAGATAATGGCATAATTTGACAGCGTGCCGCTAATTTTTGTAGATAATCGGGATCGGCAGTTAATCCTAAGCGGATTTTTCCCTGGGGATTGTAGGTAAAAACGCTAAAACAGTCATGATCGAGGAAAAAACTGAGTAAATCCTTGGCAATAGCCGGATAATCGTCCACATCGTCCGCAAAAACTGCCCGGAAGCGTTTTAATAGTTGCTGTTGATAACGACTATCAGGGAATAAATAGCGCCAATAGAGTTCGTAGATGATACCATAACTTAATAAACCACGTTCTAGAGACCAATCACGCCATTGAATGATTAATTCTCCCACTTTTTCTGGTGTTTCCTGCTCATTAATCGCTAAAACTCGTTTTAAATCTGTTTCTGATAATCCGTCGGCTAATCTTTCGGGTATCTTTTCTGCGGGAACACCACTAGCGCCGGCTAATTGTAACAAATCGAGAACTTGACGGACGAAACGATATTCATTTATGCTGGTAAGCTGGAAGAATTCAGCGATCGCTGGTTGCCAGAGACGGGTGGCGAGTTCCTGCTCCGTTTCTGGGCGTAATCGGCGGGGAAATTGCGCTTTTAGCCCCAAAAACTCGAAAATTAACGGCCAAAACAGGATGACTTCATCGGTGAGAAAACCTAAAGGGGTTTTGCAGAGAATCGGATAGCTACCCTTAACAGCAAGGGCGAATCGATCGGCTAATTCCCTTTTGTTATCATCGTTGGCAGCGAAAACTAAGATCGATCGAGGAAGGGGCGATGATTTCAGTTGATCGCGAGACACCCAGCGCTGAAATTCCCCGACTAAAGCGGTGGTTTTTCCCGATCGCGTGCCACCTTCGATCCAAATTGGTATGATTGACATCGTTTTTTCTGGATTGTATTTGTTAAGATGACTGATCGGTACTCTAGCTTTTTTCCTTGTGGAAGTAATTGTTTCCTATGAATCTTAATCGGATTTTGCAAGGTGTTAATCAATGGTTATTACAAACTCCTGAACGTTCTTTAGATGAGGCTTATCATGCAGCTTTGAAGATTAAGGAGATAGAAGACAAGCATTTTCAAGGGCGAAAAGTGGCGAATGAATTCTCGAATTATGGCAGCAGCACTAATTCCTATTTTATCGCAGAAGTTAAAGGTTATCTGCAAAAAATTAAAGTCAGATTGACGGAGTTTAAAGCTAGTCGCTCGATCGTGAATACCTTCGGACCAAATCAACCGACAATTAATAATGGGGTGATTACTGTCACCACAGATGTTTGTCTGAAAAAACTTCAGTTTATCGATAGTGTTATCGGAAAATATCAAGATAATTATTGGCAAGAAGATATTCAAGATGTCCCCAAAAGTCTCCAGAACCGAAATTTTGAGCGGGAAACAGACAAAAATAAGACTTCCAGAAATCGCTCTTTTTTAGCGGCTGGTAGTCCTGAAGAGGAGGAAATAATCAAAAGTAATAAATCCCAAAAAGCTACGGAAAAACCGGGGGTTTTACCCCGTTCTTTTGTCAATACTTTTAATCGCATTAAACAGGAAATCGATCCGCAAGCGGAGGAATCGGAGGAGGCAGTTTTAAAGAAATTTCGCAATTCTCGTTATAAAACAGCCATTTCTCTCAAGTTTATTTTACTGTTAATTATTGTTCCTTTATTGACCCAACAATTAACCAAAACTTTCCTGATCACCCCCTTGGTTAATAAATATTTCCAACAACAGGAACAGTTTATTTTTATCAATCAGGATTTAGAAGAAGAAGCTTTTTCGGAATTGAGAAGATTTGAGGAAGCTTTACATTTTCGAGGTATGATTGGTTTAGCACCCAAATTATCTAACGAAGAAATCGAGGGAGAAATTACTAAAAAAGCGGCGGTACTAAGTGAAGAATTTCGCCAACGAGGTTTAAATGCGATTGCTAATATTTTCGCCGATATTTGTTCCCTGATTGCCTTTGGTTTTGTTGTTGCTTTTAGTCGTAGAGAAATCGAGATTGTCAAGTCTTTTCTTGATGGCATTCTCTATAATCTTAGCGATTCAGCTAAAGCTTTTTTAATTATTCTCTTTACCGATATATTTGTCGGTTTCCACTCTCCCCACGGTTGGGAAGTGATCCTAGAAGGTTTAAGTCGTCATTTCGGTTTGCCGGAAAATCGCCAGTTTAATTTTCTCTTTATCGCCACTTTTCCTGTTATCTTGGATACAGTCTTAAAATATTGGATTTTCCGTTATCTCAATCGCATTTCTCCCTCGGCAGTGGCCACCTATCGTAATATGAATGAATAGGGTAAAATCGGGGAGAAACTTGATAATTTACCCCTCTAATTTGGGGGGGATAATCTTGCTGCCGTCTCTTGTACTTTGGTAAGTTCTAATTGCAAAGCAGTGGCAATCTGTTCTATACTTAAACCTAAAGCTAGTAAACCAGCGATCGCTTCAGTTTTAGCTTCTTCACGACCTTCTTCTTTAGCTTCTTGATAAAGTCGAGTCTGTCTGAGATCATCTAATCCGAACATAGCTTCTAACTCCGCGCGACTAAGATTAGTAAATTTATAGGCTAAGGTTCTTTCAATTAATTCTATAACTTTTTGCTGGAAAACTAGATCATCAATTTCAGCGATCGCTTTTTCTAAAAGTGGTTTCCCTCGTTGCTGTGCTAATTGGGGTGTAGCGACAATTAACTGAATAATTCCTAAACCCAGAGACGGATCCAGATTATCGATTAATTCATCTAAATAAATACGTCTGATCTGTCCGGTTATCTCAAATCCCCGCAGTTGATAGGGAAAGTTATTATCCAGATCCCTGGAGGCAAATAAAGCGACAGCCATCCAATCCTGAACGGGTTTATACTGATTGAGATAGATGACAATTTCTGTTAAAAATCGCCAATAAAAATCACTTTTATCCTGAAATTGCACTTCAACAAAGTAAATAATTAGTTCCGGTGCTGCTGTGGTCGGTAAAAAAATACCGTCAAAACGACGCGCTAATTCTTTGATTTCTCGGGAGGAGAATTGATAATTTTCAGCTTTCTGGGTTGATTCTCCCAGTAATTCAAAAATTAACCCCGGAAAGGTTTGCAAGAGTTGATAAAAAATTGTATCGGTCTTCACAAGCTTAAAACAATCTAGATATTTACTAACAATTACTTACAAATCATCCAACAATAGCGTTACTAACACCTTATCGACGCGATTACCGTCCATATCCACCACTTCCAAACGCAACCTTTGCCATTCAAAATGATCGGCAGCCCCCGGAATCCTGCCAAGATGGGTAATAATAAAACCCCCTAAAGTGTGATAATTGCCCTGTTTTTCCCCGGGTAATTCACTGATTTCAAATAATTCTTTAAAATCTTCGATCGCCACTGTACCATCGATCAACCAAGAACCATCTTCCCGCTGCACGATCTGAGCATCTTCAATATTATCTAATTGGGGTAAATCGCCGACAATTGCCTCTAAAATATCCTTGCGCGTCACCAATCCTTGAATCACCCCGTACTCATCCACTACCAAGGCAATATGATGACCACTTTGCTGCACCAATTCTAAAACCTTTAAACCCCTAGTGCTTTCCGGCACAAAAAGCGGCTGTTGTAAATCCTTCGTTAGGTCGAAACTTTCACCGTTTAAACAATCCGCTAATAAGTCTGTGACTTCGATTACCCCCAAAACCTCATCTAAACTGCCCTGACACACAGGAAAACGGTTATGATTGCTCTCAATTAGCTTCTGGCGGTTAATTTCGGCACTATCTTCCAAATCTAGCCAAATAATATCTGGGCGCGTGGTCATAATCTGGCTTACTCTGCGATCGCCCAATCCTAACACCCTTTCCACCATATCCTGTTCTGCTTCCTCAAAGGTTCCCGCTTCGGTTCCCTGTTTAAGCATAATTTTCAATTCTTCTTCCGTAATTGGGGAATCATTGTTATTAGTATTAATCCCCAACAAACCGAGAATCAGATTAGTCGATTGACTCAAAAGATGGACAACAGGCGAAACAATTTTCGATAGCTTATCGAGAGGATCAGCAACGAGGATAGCGATTTTTTCAGGATTACTTAAACCTAACCGTTTCGGCACTAATTCCCCCACCACCAGGGATAGATAGGTAATAATTAACACCACTAATCCTAGTCCCAAAGCTTGACTGTAGGGGGCTAAAACGGGAACTTGCGCCAATAATTGCGCCACACTGACCGATAAATTCGCTCCTCCGTAGGCCCCGGCAAAGATTCCCACTAGGGTAATGCCAATCTGCACCGTAGATAAAATTTGATTGGGATCATTGGCCAATTTTAAGGCCACCGCCGCCCGTCGATCATCTCTGGCTAATTGTTCTAAACGGACTTTGCGGGCCGAGACAATGGCAATTTCCGAGAGGGCAAAGACTCCATTGAGGAGGATCAGGAAGAAGATAACAAGAATTTCGGTAGTCGCCGAGAACATGGTTAAAAGTTACAGGTAAAAGGGCGGATAGTTGTTTGGATCATAGTGCGAGGATCGGTTAAGTTCAGTAAAGAATCATCTTGATTTTTAACGAGTTACGAAGGCTTGTGTCTGGAGGGAGGTACTCCCAGTATAAATGGGATAGGATCAAGTCCGCACTCTTAGCTCAGTTAGCAGTGAACAGTCAAGAGTGACCTGTTGCCAGTCAAAAAAGTTGTCCCTGGGAGAGTGGGGACAAACCATCTCAATCTATTCGCCTGAAAAATTATGATCGCTACACCCGTATCATCGAAATCGAACCCTATCACGGAAATACGCCCCGGACTACCAACTATTTGCGGTTGGGAACAGGAAATCGCAGCGATTGTTAATCACGATGATCCGATCTTTTTACCGACAACAAATCTCCAATTAGACAATATCAAGGCTGGTTTTGCCTGTGCCTTGCATATGCACCAACCCACCATCCCGGCGGGTGTTAACGGTGAATTAATCTGCAATCTCCAGCATATGTTCGAGAATCAGGGGGATGGTGATAACCATAATGCCAGCGTTTTTGCCTGGTGTTACAGTCGCATGGGCGATTTTATCCCGGAATTGGTGGCGGAAGGCTGTAATCCCCGGATTATGCTCGATTATTCCGGCAATCTCCTCTGGGGTTTGGTACAGATGGGACGGCAGGATATCCTCGATAAACTCAAATTAATCACCTGTAACAGTCAATATCAACCATTTGTGGAATGGTTGGGGACGATGTGGAGTCATGCGGTGGCCCCTTCCACACCGATTCCCGATCTAAAATTACAGATGCAAGCGTGGCAAACCTATTTTGCCTCGATTTTTGGCCCGGATGCCCTGAAACGAGTCAAAGGGTTCTCTCCCCCAGAAATGCACCTTCCTAACCATCCCGATACCCTCTACGAGTATATTAAAGCTCTGAAAGAATGCGGCTATCGTTGGTTATTGGTACAGGAACACTCGGTGGAAAATCTCGACGGTTCGGGATTGAGTCAGGAACAAAAATATATTCCTAATCGCTTGGTGGCCCGCAATTCTCGCGGTGAAGTGATTGCCATTACTGCTTTGATTAAAACCCAGGGTTCCGACACCAAATTAGTCGCCCAAATGCAACCCTACCACGAGGCTAAATGCCGGGGTAAACAGCAAATCGGTGGCGTTTGGGTTCCTTCCCTAGGTTCCCAGATTGCCGACGGTGAAAATGGTGGCGTGATGATGAATGAATTTCCTCGCGATTTTCCCAATCCTTGGCGGGAAATGCAGGGGGGTTCCAGTGTGGCAGGATTTAACGGCACGGAATATCTGGAGTTAATCGAGGCTGCTGGCGTTAATCCCCAAGATTATCCCCCAATTCAAGCCGTACACCAGCATAAAATCTGGCAGCGAGTTAATCCGGATGCCGCTACCCCAGAAGCGGTAGAACAGGCGATCGCTGAGTTAAAACAGTCCGACCACCGTTTTAGCATGGATGGGGCATCTTGGACAAATGATCTCAGTTGGGTGCGCGGTTACGAAAATGTCCTCGAACCGATGAACCAATTAAGCGCTCAATTCCACGAGAAATATGATCCTTTAGTACAGGCGGATCCTAGTTTTACCCGACGACCGGATTATCTGGAGGCACTGCTTTATAATTTGCTCGTGCAAACCAGTTGTTTCCGTTATTGGGGCCAGGGTACTTGGACCGATTATGCCCGCACTTTATACGCAAGAGGCGCGGCCTTAACCCGCTAGGATAGTAAGGTATCTAGGGCGCAGATTCTGCGCTCTAGTAGCACAGATGTATTAAACTAAATCCTGTTTAAAAGGTATCGGGGAGCGGGGAGAAACAATCCATCTTCTTTACATTAATTTACGAACGTTCTCTTATAGCGTTTCCTAAGCTAGTGAGGTACACATATTTTTCTTCCCTTTTGCCTAAAACCCATAACTTTTGTACCTCAGCAGACTGAAAAACGCTATAAATGTTTTTTAGCTAACTAGGGCTTGCTGAATAAATCTAAAAACCTTTTTGGGTAAGACTTTTAGACCTTTTGTCAATCAAAAAGTACTGGATATGGGAGTGATCGGGGGGAAATTTAGGCACTTTTTCCCTGAAAATTAGGTAATTGGCCACCTCAAAACT
>NZ_JADBTB010000041.1:0-15313 GCF_020246405.1 Microcystis sp. M083S1 | reverse complement strand
TTTCAGGTGGTCAATTACCTAATTTTCAGGGAAAAAATCCCTAAATTTTCCCCCCAATCACTCCAATGGTAGGCACTTTTTCAGGGAAAAAAAGTCTAAAAGCCTTATCCAACAAGGTTTTTAGATTTATTCAGCAAACCATAATTAATGAAACAGGTTTTGTTGCTAGATGGATTCGGTTTGGCAAGCCATGACCTATAAAGATGATTGGCAACCTTGCCAAGAATTAGTGGTAAAATTAGCAAATAAACCGTTATTTTTCCCCTAACCCTAATCCCTCACCCCCAATAAAATTATGATGCACGGTTTTATTCCCCCTCATCGTTATTTTCCCTATCTTACTTGGACCGATATAGATTCAATGCCAGATAAGGAAAATGTGGTAATTATTCAACCCATCGGTGCGATCGAACAACACGGACCCCATCTCCCTATTGCCGTCGATGCTGCCATTAGTTTAGGGGTTTTAGGCAAAGCTTTCGAGAAATTAAATACAAATGTTCCCGCCTTTGCTTTACCCTGTCTCTACTACGGAAAATCTAACGAACATTGGTCTTTCCCCGGCACGATTACCCTCTCGGCAACAACCTTATTAACCCTCATTCAAGAAATAGCTGAAAGTCTCTATCGTTCGGGTTTTCGCAAGTTAGTATTAATGAACTCCCACGGCGGACAACCGCAAGTTATGGAAATTGCCGCTAGAGATATTCATCAACAATATCCCGATTTTTTAGTATTTCCTTTTTTCACTTGGCGAGTTCCCCACAATGCAGCTCAATTATTCTCGGAATATGAATTAGAATACGGTATTCATGCAGGAGATGTGGAAACTAGCATGATGTTATCATTACTGCCAGAACAGGTAAAAATTGAGCAGGCCGTCCGAGAATATCCCCAAGGTTTGCCAGAAAATAGTTTATTAACTATGGAAGGAAAATTACCCTTTGCTTGGTTAACTAAGGAATTAACTAAAAGTGGAGTGATGGGAGATGCTACTAATGCAAGTAAAGAAAAAGGCGATCGATTATTAGAATCCGTTGCTAATGGTTGGGTACAGGCGATCATTGATGTTTATCAATTCCGTCAACCGAAGTTATAGCAAATTGAACATTCCGACACCAACAATTAATTTTTCTCAAGCAATATCCCGAACCTGTTGATAGCAGTTATCTTAATGAGCAGGTACAAAATTTTCGTTTTCGGGAGTCGGTCTTCCATACCAAATTAGGTTACACTTCATCTTTATGAGAAACACTGTAACAGACAGAAATTAGCTGTTTCAGTCCCCTAAGGCTGCTGACTGGAAAGAGGGTGTAGGGTGTGGGGTGTGGGGTGTAGGGAAGGAAACCTCTTTCATCTGTGGGGGTGAAAATTTTTTCATTGGGACTGACTTAGAAACAATTGCGTTAGAATTAAAGAAATATTACAAGTGATTGACAAAAATGAGTAAGCCTGATATAGAAAGCATTGCCCTCCAGTTAGAAAGCAGCAACTCTAAAGATCGTCTGCTGGCCTTGGCATCCCTGCGAGAAGTCGCCCCGGAGGAGGCTGTACCCTTGATCAAAAAAGTCCTTTATGATGAAATGCTGCCGGTGCGATCGATGGCTGTCTTTGCTTTGGGAGTCAAACAAACCGAGGAATGCTTTCCTATCCTAGTAGATTTGTTAGCCAATGATGCCGATTATGGCATTCGCGCCGATGCTGCGGGAGCTTTAGGTTATTTAGAAGATATTCGCGCTTTTGAACCCCTACAGAGGGCTTTTTACGAAGACACGCAATGGTTAGTCCGCTTTAGTGCCGCCGTCGCTTTGGGCAATTTGGGCGATATTCGGGCTAAACAGGTGTTATTATCGGCCCTCGATAGTAACGAAGCGGTTATTCAACAGGCCGCTATTGCTGCCCTTGGTGAAATCAAAGCAGTGGAAACCGTCGAGAAGCTTTTAACCTTTGTTAACTCCGATGACTGGTTAATCCGGCAGCGATTAGCGGAAGCTTTAGGCCAGCTTCCAGCGGAAAAAACGATCGCAGCCTTAAAATTTTTGGTCAAGGACGAACATCCACAAGTGCGCGAAGCAGCCCGTTTATCTTTGCAAAAATTGGCCAACGTCTAGGGATAGGATAGAATAAATAATCTATTCTTCCAGAGCGATCGATCTTTGCCTACAGCCATTCATGGACATTCAAGAATTTATTAATCTCTGTGCGGGGAAATGGTTTTCCCAGCGTACCAGTTATCAATTAGCTGCCCAAAAAGTTGCCAATAATAAAGCAGAAATCACCATCGATTTGCTGGCTGCCGATGCTGCCGATGTGGTGCAACTATGTTTAGGAAATAACTGTCAGTCCCAGGCCAGTCTGGGGGGATGGAAAGCGACTTGGGATAATTCCGTGGACTATGGACAACCGAAAAAAATCGGTTCTAGCTATTTAGTTTGGCTACCCTCAGAAAATTCTTGGCAAGGAAAATTAATCACATCGGACGGTAAATCGGCAGCGCTGGGAGAATATCATCTCAGAAGCGATCAAGCTTTGACTTTAACCATCGAGGACAATCACCATCGTATCGAGGAAAGAATCTGGTTTGCTAGTCCTAATCTGAGATTGCGTACCAGTATTATCCAGTCAGCCAATGGCGATCGCCAGACGGTTTTCTACTCGGAAATTCGCAAAATGGTTGCTTCTTAAGTAGGGTCTGCGGCAAAAAGTTTTTCGTGGGGGTCGGGTGTGGGGTGTGGGGTGTGGGGTTTTACCCATTTTCAGGTGGTCAATTACCTAATTTTCAGAGAAAAAGTAACTGAATTTTTCCCCGATCACTCCAATGGTCGGCACTTTTTGGGGGGCAAAAAGTCTAAAAACCTTATCCAACAAGGTTTTTAGATTTTTTCAGCAAACCCTAAGTAGCTGCCATCCCCAATGTCTGAGGTGGGGAAGACAGGGTTAATCTTCCACCACTCCAGTCAAATCCTCCTAACGTCGGCCGCGTCTGCTGCTGCCGAAACCACTGCGACTAGGGGTACGACGGGAACCAGAGGAACCGAAACTAGGAGAACGTTTGACATTATCAGATTTACCCGAATTCTTCAGGGTACTGGAACCATAACCGGAACCACTGGGTTTTGTGGTGGTGGTGCTGCGATTGGGACTAGAGGGAGTATTGCTAGGATAACGACGTAAATTGCCGGTAGAACGGAGAGTTTGCCGGTTTTTGACCGCCGGAGGTGGACTATTATGTTTAGTCCGGTATTGATCCACTGCCTGATTATAGGTGGAACCGTAACCACCAAAACCGGTCATCACACCTCCCGGAGTATAGAGGGGAGGAACGTAGTATTGAGGACGAAAGAGCAAACTACCCAAAGCTTGACCAGCAACAGCACCGAAAAAAGGACTCCAAAAACTCGATTCTTGCCGAATCACCACGGTTTCTTGTTGTCCGGTTTGGGGATTGTTCCGCACTTCCGTGACATTATGGACATACTCAATTTTAAAATCTTCGGTCATGTATAGGGTAGCCTGATCGCCGTTGATTTCCACCGCAGTTTTTTCCCCTTTAGCGGTATCCTCCTCGGTTAATCTAGCCATTTGCAGGTTAGTGGTGCGAAAGAGGGGAGAAGTCCCCCCAGGGGTGTTTAACAGCATTAGGGTATAAGTGCCATCTCCATCATCGTAGGTAGCTTGTTGCACCTCGTAGCGACCGCTACTAACCTGATTGGATTCTCGTCTTACACTACTGTTATTAGCTGACGGTGACTGAGTTTGATTTGACGACGAACCACAGGCCACCGTTGTGCAACAAAGGGTAAGAATTAAAAGGATTGTCGTTACTTGGCGCAGCATAATGGCAAAATTAAGACTATAAAGGCAGTAATTCGGGGAAATTGAGTAATAGTTGCTCATTGGTCAATTCATCTCCCAATTGAGCAGGAGAAAAATGTACCTGAATCGCACGCAGCCGACCTTGGTAGTGGAGGTTAATTATTGATTTTAAACCATCTTCCAGGGCCTCTCGATCGGCTAGGCTAGTTTCTAAACCAGCACTCTCACCCTCGAATGCTATTGTGATCATAACAACTAAGTTATCGGTGACGGGTAAAGTTAAGGGTTCCTTTTCCCCCACTTGTGAAGACACCGATTCACTTAGGTATCTCCCCGCAGAATCGGTAAACAGTTCGTTAAGGTAGTCTCCCGCTTCCCCCTCACTCCAAAAAACATCGCCCTCATTAGCCACAGAAAACCAATAGAGGTTCATCTGCAGCAGATTTTGACAAATTTCTACTAAACCCTCTCCCATGACCTCTAAATCGCCTTCGGAATCGATCGCCTCCCGGCCGGCACGATTAAGAATACCGAGCAGGGGTGCGATTTCTTGGCCGTAGAGATGCAAAAATAAGCGACAGACCACATAGCGAGTTCTACCCGCAAATTTCTTGAAGCGATCGCCTAAAGAACCCATAATGTATCCAGTGATAAAGTAAACAGCCAAAAAAGCCCTCAGCTTTTATTTATTTTGCCATTTTCTAGGCCCCTATGCCCTGATCCCTTGCCAACAGTCTATAATGATTGCCATGCCGAAGCAACCAGTAAGGGCTTCTCTTTCCAAGCTAATGTTTCCAGACATTGCAGTTCAAATCCTGCTCGTGACAACCTCTGTTCCCATTGTTGATAACGTTCATGTCTCTCAAACCTTTTCTCGTCGCTATGACCCAGTATATTTTTAATTTCTCGACCAAAAAAACTCTGTTCTATGATAGAAAGTATGTGTTGATCTTTAATATGCTCACTTAAGGCATTAAATACTGTCATGTAGTGAGCCATTGCTTCAATAATTGTTGAAGGCACTGACATATTATTATGATCAGAATCGGGTTCAACAAGGGTAAACAAATCAGGTTTCAAATCTGCAATTTTTTCAATTACAGATTGTCGTCCACTGTTGGAAAAGATGTCGGGCAAAATATGATGAAGTGCCAAGGAAGCATTAACCACAAGAAACTCGGATTCTTCCTTAATAAACTTAGAAAAGTCAGTATTCTCGATCGCCTCAAGAATGGGAATAAAGTTGATATGAGTACCTCTGAATTTTTCTGTCAGTTTATTAAATGTATTTTTGTTGTTTGAAGTTGGTAGATCAACTCCAATCAGAGTAATTTGAGTCGAAACATTCTTCAAAAAAGCTTGCCACTGACGACCGGAGCCGATGCCAAGATCAATAATTTTAATCTTTTCGTAATTTCTCGGATAATTATTGATACATTTTGCTACAAAATTATAGCCAAAGTTGACAAAAGGGACTTTTTCACAGAATTGCTCAAAAGCCTCCAGCATCTCATTCTCCGAATAAAGATTTCCCGACTCTTCTTTTGAGCCATCAATAGCATCTAAGAATATATCAAAAAAATGAGCCAGGTATGCTTCTTCTTCTGCACAAAGCGTATTTCTGAGAAGTTGTTTTATCTTTTGCAGGGAGCTGTTGGCACTCTGAATACGACCGGATTCAATCTCTAAAGCATAGTCGCGAATGTGATGGGATATGGGGTGTTGAAATCCCTTAACCCTTTTAAGTTCACGTTCCCAAATACTATTGACGTTTTCCATGTTATTGCGCTCCATTTTTAATAATTTGAGAAATCTTTGAAAAACCTTGTCGAATTATTTCATCTGGGACGGCAAAGGATGCCCGAATAAAAGGCTCACTGCCGTGGAAGCGTTTGCCATCTACTACTTTGATCCCACTTTCATCTACCTTTTGAAAACATTCCGTTTTAATGCAGACAAAAATACCACTATACGGGTATATGTAACCTATCTGGTTATTGTCTAATATTTCACAGGCAAGATTGCGAGCTTTTTTGTACTCATCTGGGGAAAATAAAAAGTTTTTTAACAAGTGAGTTGCAATTGCTTGATCAACAGAGCTAATTGCTCCAACAGAAGATTCGGCAAGAGTTTCAATTGGTTTTAGAAGTTCTTCTCTTGCTTCAATATATCCAATTCTAATTCCCGCAGCGTGAAAAGATTTAGACATCGATCTAACGACAAAACCCTCCTCAGAAAATGCTCTTATTGATGTATTTTTTTGGGTATAATCAAAGTCACAATAAACTTCGTCACTAATAAACTTTACCCGCTTATTTTTGGCTATTAAATTAGCAATGTTTTTTGCATTTGTCCTGCTTAAAATTCTACCCGTTGGGTTATGGGGAAAATTGAGGAGAATTAATTTTGTTCTTGGATTGGATAGTTTATTTTCAATTTCAGAGAGATCGATTTGAGAATTGTAAAATTCAACCCTCGCACCAAGGAACTCAGCAAGATAAGTAAATGGGGGAAAAACCGGGCGAGGTAGCAAGATAATATCACCGGCTTTAAGGTATGATCTAAAAATCAGATCAATAGCACCAATTGCTCCTTTGGTGATGAGAATTTGCTTTTCTGAAACTTCTCGTCTTGTGGCAATCTCACCGATTAATTCTGAGGCACCGCGAGGGTTGGCATAATCTCCAATTTGCAGATCGAGCATCGGTAGTTTAGCGGATAATCTTTGAGGTACTCCCAAAGATAGATCAATAGACTTTACAGATCTAGGTTTGCAAATTAGATTAAACATTCTTGACTCCTGAGTTTCCTAATTTCCTAAAATTTTTTGCTCCCGTTTAGCAGGAAACAGGATCGCTGCTGCATCTGCATAAAGAACAAGATTAGCAATCTATTGAGAACTGCTTGAATAGATTGTAAGTTATGGCTTTTCTCATAAAGATGAAGCATAACTTAATTTATTGAAGGCTGGAGAACGGCTCCCCCACAGGAAAACTTAGCATCTCATCATTAAGATAACTGCTATAGATTGAATTGTCAATTGTAAATTATGAGACTGTCATTACCTATTCCTCCTCGACAAATGATTGCTGAAGTTTTTTAACATAACAGTAATTATCGGCGAGTTATTTGGGAATTACCACCTAAGTTTAGGAAGTTAATAGGAAGTTAAGAAGTTTTTATTTAACTACAGCGCTGCTACCCATATTCCCACTAGGTCTTCGCAGGAACTCTTTAATCGTTATTTTGCTAACCCTATTACAGCACTTGCCAGACTGCTCAAGTACAACTACTAGGGTTGAAGTGCTTATGCAGTAAGCATTTCGTTGATTGCAGGGAATGATCCGTCTCGGAAAGTGCTGTATTAATTCGGGTTGCGGTAAAGGGACACAGCTAACCTCGTTTAAAAAGTATAATTCTTCTGGTTTTTTCCCCTCGGTTAACATTGAAGGAGTTTGAGCCTAGCCTACTCTTTCCTGTCTTTAGTACCATGCTTGTGTTCTGACATGGAGAGCTTTATTGTCAACTAATATTACACAGCCCAAGGTGCGCTGCAATAGCGACCCTTGTTCTGGTGTGGCTTTTTCCATACCTCACTTTCTGGCATATATGGTGTAAATGTGCTACCATCTAAATTAAAGTTGTCCTAAAAGGATAGGGTTTCAGACCCAGTTTTTCGGTGACTTAAAATCCTATTGGTGTGAGCAAATGGCTGTCCAACTACAACAAGCTTTAGTGGTTGCTTCCTATATCTTGAAACAGCGTCTAGCAGGAAAAAAGCGTTTTCCCTTAGTTTTAATGCTAGAACCCCTATTTCGCTGTAATTTAGCCTGTACTGGCTGCGGCAAGATTCAACATCCCCCGGAAATCCTCCGCAATCATCTTACCCCAGCAGAATGTTTCGCAGCGGTGGAAGAATGCGGGGTTCCCGTGGTTTCCATCCCCGGAGGCGAGCCGCTTTTACATCCACAAATCGATGAAATTGTCAAGGGGTTAGTGGACAGAAAAAAATTTGTCTATCTCTGTACCAATGCCCTGTTATTGGAAAAAAGCCTAGATAAATTTACTCCTTCACCCTATCTTACCTTTAGTGTCCATCTGGATGGTCTCAAAGCACATCACGATCGCTGTGTGGATCGAGAGGGAGTATTCGATAAGGCAGTACAAGGGATTAAAGCGGCGAAAGCGAGAGGTTTTCGGGTTACTACTAATACCACGGTTTTTGAAGGCACAGAACCGCGAGAAATGCAGGAATTTTTTGATTTTCTCGCTACTTTGGGTATCGATGGCATGATGATTTCCCCCGGTTATAGTTATGAGTGGGCCCCGGATCAAGATAGTTTCTTGAAACGGGAGCAAACCAGAGCTTTATTCCGAGAAATTCTCTCACCCTGGAAATCAGGTCAGAAAAAGTGGAATTTTAACCATAATCCTCTCTTTCTCGATTTTCTCATCGGTGAACAGGACTATGAATGCACTCCTTGGGGTAGTCCTAGCTATAGTCTTTTAGGATGGCAAAAACCCTGTTATCTGCTCAACGAAGGTCATTACAAAAGCTTTCGGGAACTTTTAGAAGAAACCAATTGGGATAACTACGGTCGGGCCAGTGGCAATCCGCAATGTGCCGATTGTATGGTACATTGCGGCTATGAACCGACCGCGGCCATGGCAGCTTTTAAACCGGCTAATATGGGACGTGCCATGCAGAGTTTAATCGGAGTCTAATCTAGGGTCTGCTGAATAAATCTAAAAACCTTGTTGGATAAGAATTTTAGACTTTTTTCCCATCAAAAAGTGCCAGACCTTGGGGGGATCGGGGGGGAAATTTAGGCTCTTTTTCCCTGAAAATTAGGTAATTGACCCCCTGAAAATGGGTAAAACCCCACACCCCACACCCCACACCCTACCCCCAGGAAAAACTTTTTGCCGCAGACCCTAATCTAAACTGATTCTAACCAGACGGCGGGGACTTGACTAGGGCGATCGGGTAATTGCATCCACCCCATTTCGCACAGACGAATTACCGAACTTAATTTTTCTACCAAAGCGGGATCGAAACGAATCCCGCTATAATTTTGACAGTGCTCTAGGGCCTCTCCTAAATCTAGAGCTAGTCGGTCGCCTCGCGGTTGAGTTAATTCCTGAAAATAGGCTGATAATCCTAAAATTCGCGACTCTAGGCTGATTTCTTCCCCTTTTAAACCGTTGGGAACCCCGCTACCATCCCAGTATTCAAACTCATGGTAAATAATCTGTTGAATTGGGGCTAATTCGGGCATAGTGGCGAGTAATTGTGCGCCTAACACCGATCGATCCCGCCAAAATAACGCATTTGCTCCCTCTAACTGACTGGCACGCTGTCTAAAAACTTCGATCGGAGCCTCCGCTAGACCGATGCGGTATAATAAACCGGCTAATCGTAAGCGTCGTAATCTTAGGGTGGGTAAATCGAGCAATTGTCCCAACATTTCCGCTAAAGCGGCCACCTGTAGGGAAGCGAGGGGATTATCAATATCTCTTTCATCGACTTTTTGAGCCATTCTGAGAAAAGCTTGCAGTTTATTCGCGGCCAAATTTTTATTTAAACGGGATGCTTGTCCTTCTAAGTCGCTTAATTCTCGCGTTTGTCTGCTGACGGTGATTAACTGCTGTTGACTGGTTTGCAGATAGGTGACAATGCGAGAGACTACTCCCGTTAAATCCGTGGGAATGGGATTAATATTTTGACTAATTTCCTGCTGTTGTCTGCTTAAATCGGCCGCTAGACTGGGATTATAAGGATGCAGACGCTCAATTAAGATCCTAGCGGCTTTTTCGACTAAATCGCGATCGAATGTCCATAAACCGTAGAATTTTCGCTCCGTGTCTATTTGGGGTTGACTATCGGACTGGTATTCTTCCGGGGATAACTCATGACAGAGTACCATGGAGGCGTAATCGGGGGAAAGAATGATTAAATTCCACTCATTAACCAAACTATCGCTATTATCTAAGTTAACTAGCGAAACATTCTCTAAACTGCCGGTTTTATGCTCAGAAAAACCACTATCGGCCACGGCAGCGATCGCAATATGACGAGAAGAGCGAGCAATATCTAAATAGCGCTCGGCCTCCTGTAAATACCATTTTCCCTGTTGAAAGGTGACTAAGACCAGTGGTTTATTTGTACTATCAGGGCTGCTAGTTTGCAAGATATGATCTTCAAGAGCATGACACAGGGCCACCAGGGTATTCTTAAAATAGACCCCGTAACTGCTGGGTAATCGTCCCGATGAAGCTCTTTTTAACTGTTGTAAACTGGATTCTACGGTCATAAGTGGCAAGATTAGGGGAAATGGGGAGAAGGGTGTGGGGTGTGGGGTGTAGGGTGTAGGGTGTGGGGTGTAGGGTGTGGGGTGTGGGGTGTGGGGTGTGGGGTGTGGGGTGTGGGGTGTGGGGTGTGGGGTGTAGGGTGTGGGGTGTAGGGTGTAGGGAGAATAAATAAAATAATCTCCTGACTCCTGACTCCTGACTCCTGACTCCTAACCCCACCAACAAACTTTTTCAGCGAACCCTAATTAATTTTATGACCTTAGTGATTTGTACGGGTTTTCATGATTCTAGATTGACCGAGGATTTTTTAGGACATCTGGGGAGCAAATCGGTCAAATTACGTCCCTATATTATTATTTCTCCTTTTTCTTGCTTAAATGAAGCTTTTTCACCGGGAGAAGACCTAACCTTAATTGGGTTTAGTGCGGGGGGGGTAAATGCGATCGCTTTAGCTCATTATTGGCAAGCTCAAGGGGCGAAAATTCGAGCTTTAATCGCTCTGGACGGATGGGGAGTGCCATTAATCGGTAATTTTCCCATTTATCGCCTTAGTCACGATTATTTTACCCATTGGAGTTCCTGTTTATTGGGTAGCGGTCAAGAAAATTTTTATGCAGATCCCCCTGTAGACCATCTTAGCCTCTGGTCGTCCCCCGATCGAGTAACTGGTTGGTCTGTCAATGGTAATTTTGTCCAACGCACCACAGCGTTAACTTTTTTATCTCAAATCGGTTAGGCGAGAATCAATTAAGTATAATTGGCTAGTCGCCTCCCTATCTTTCCTATTTCTTTACCGCTGCTGACTCATGAGTACATCAGTTCTGAGTTCTTCGATTCTCTTGGTGGGAATTGAGGAGAATATCGCTAAACTAGCCAGTGCGGACTTGAAAGAAGCGGGTTATCGTCCCCTGATTGTGCCTAGCATTGATATCGCTTTTCCAGAAGTGCAAAGTTGGCAGCCAGCGATGATTATACTCGATCGCTTCCTGGCGGAGGAAGCGGGTGTGACTTTTTGTCGTCGTTTACGTTCCCAGGGAAGTCGCGTTTATATTATTTTGTTAGTATCTCAAGAAACCCTAGAAGAACGTCTCGCCTGTTTGGAAGCGGGAGCCGACGATTATTTTCTCAAACCCTATAATTCGCAATCTTTTCTCAAATTAATCCGTTTTTACCTGCAACCTCTGGAAACTATCCCCGAACAATTGCGCTTCGGTGACTTAGTATTAGATTTAGTCACTCGTCGTCTCTCCTATAAAAACAAAAATATTGAGTTGACGATGAAGGAATTTGAACTGCTGCGCTACCTGATGATTCACCCGAAAGAAGTATTATCAAGGGATCAAATTCTCGAGAATGTCTGGGGAGACGAATTTAGAGGAGAATCAAACGTTATTGAGGTATATATTCGCTATTTACGCCTGAAGATGGAGGCTGGTGGTCAAAAACGCCTCATTCATACCGTGCGCGGTGTCGGCTACGTTTTACGCGAATCTTAACAGTGATCAGTAATCAGTGATCAGTAATCAGTGATCAGTAGATTGCTTTTATTTAATCTCCCTACACCCTACACCCTACACCCTACACCCTACACCCCACACCCCACAACCCACACCCTACCAGCCTAGTCAAGCTCTGCTATTCGATCTGGATGGAGGTGGGGGAATCTATAGGAGGGGTGGAACTCCCCGGGGTGATAGTTTGACGGTATTGACTATAAAGACGGTCGCGCCAAGCAAAAAAGCCCTCGTAGGCGCTATTATCGGCTAACCCCGGAATCCCCTTGCCTTGCAATTCCCTGGGTAAGTTGAGATAGGAACCCTGGGGAAACTGAAGCAGTACACTCAATCCCGCCACGGCTAAATCGGCTAAAGTGGGCTGATCCCCGACTAAATAGGGACGATTGGCTAAAATGAGGTTTAAAGCCTCTAAGTCCTGTTGTAGCCCCTTTTTCGCTGTATTGATAGCATCTTTTCCCAGACCTACACCCGCCCCCAAAATATCAATTAATTCCCCCGGCATGGAACCCAGTAACAAGCGCATAAAATCGGGAGTTTCCCGGGGTAAAAAAGCGGTACGAAAGTTTTGATTTTGGGCAAAAGCGCCGAGAAAAGCGGTTCTTCCTTTTAATCCCAGGGATTCATCAGCCCATTCTTCGATTAATAAACATTGACCCCGTTGGAGGGGATCTGTGGGTATAATTGGTTTTTCAGGATACTTGCGATCAAGATAAAAAGCAATCTCCGTCGAGTCAGCGATATAAGTATCACCATCCTTGAGGACCGGGACCTGTCGCTGTCCGGAAAGACGGAATAAGTCCAATTGTCCCACCCCCGGCACCACGTCCCTTTTTTTATAGGCAAGTCCTTTATAATCGAGGATGAGACGGACTTTCTCACAATAGGCAGATAATTCAAATTGGTAGAGTTCTAGCATGGGATTGATATGACCTCTCGATAAATCAGTTTCTCCCTGATTACTCTAACTCTATCGGGCATCGATCGTCTAAACTTAAAGACTTTACTCCGATTTTGCTCGAACATTTGTACTAAAAACGAGAAAGGCGAAAAAATAATCTTTTGCTAATTTTAGGGACCAAATGTAGCAAACCGAACTCAATAGCTGCACGCTTTTAGGCTAGAATATCCTCGAGCGCCAGAAGAGCCGAAATAACTTATATATTCCGGCAAGCTAACTTGCGAGAGATCAATAGCATAACCTCATAGTAGGGGTGTGCGAGGGTGGGCGACTTTCTCGGATCAGAGGTTACTATGCAATTATCCATCGACGTTTTTAACGAGGTAGTTCGCTATCTCGACAGCCACGAAGAAAAATTACGGATCAAAAAATTAATCTTTTGTATCTGTAAAAAATATTGGGAAAATGATCCTAATATTTTAGACGGTGTGGCTATGGAAGAATTGGTGAAGGAGTTAGTGCAACTCAAAACCAGTAATGAACAATTAACTTTTTCTGTTTATGAATTAGTTAAAACCCTAAATCATCATGAAGTTTATGCGGGCGTAGCCAAGGTTATTATTAAGCAAATCAGTAAATTATATGGTGGTATTGCTGCCGCCTATGAAACCCAATTATCACCATTAATAACAGCAGTTAACCCTAGGTTAACTGCTGTTATTAATGCTGTCAACAACGAGGAAGATAATTCCTTAAGACAGGTGGTTAGTAGCCTAGAAAATCATCTAGAGACGGAGAGAATTCAAAAATTAATGTTTGCCGCCTGTAAAAATCGTTGGGAAAATGATCGATCAGTGATTAATAATTATGGCTTAAAAAATATTGTTTTAGAACTTCGGCAAAACAATCCTGATTTTTTAAGCTTGCGACAAACTCTCAACCAAATTGCCGAAAATATTAATAAAAAAGCTCTCTACCTAGCCCTAGCCGATATTATTCTTACCCAGCTAGAGCCTCTCTACAATACTAATAACGATTACAAAGAAGAGGATAATGAGTCAAAAAGTGAAATCTTTAACGATCAAATGGTTCATCTAGATGATGATTGTGATTCTTCGGCTAAAACTGCATCTTTCTCCTCCTCTAGAACTAGAAGTAAACCTGTGGATTTTGCCTCTTCGAGCATCGCTATAAGTGAACCGCAAGTAAGAATGGAATTACCCTTTGCCGAGCCAGCTTTCTTAAACAATAACCCCAGTAATTCCCCACAAATTCCTGCCTACGACCCCTTTGAAATTCGTTTAGAAATTTTGCATTATGCTAATCCTTTACGAGCTAAAATATTGATTTTCTCGCTCCTATTTTATCCTTGGGATCAGAGCAGTCAAGATTGGTTAACCCTGCGAAGTTATACCCTAGAAGATTTACTACAACAGCTCATCCAAAGCGGGAAATCTCTCAAGGATATCGAAATTCAACTATACAATATTGCTCACACCCAAATGGATAGGGATGCTAACGTTCAAACCGCCGGTATTCTGTTGCAAGCTTTACAAAGAATTCTCTAATTTTTTACCCCAATTTATCTGGATATTCTACCTATGAAACCAAACGAATTAATTGCACGTTATGCCGCGGGAGAAACTCAATTTAGTGGCTTAAAATTACCCGGAGTTAATTTAGTTGGTGCTGACTTAATTGGCATTGTTTTAAATCAAGCAGATCTACACGGCTCCAATCTTCTCTTTACCTATCTTAACCGGGCTAATCTCGCTCAAGCTAATCTTGTGACAGCTAATTTAAGTGGTGCTAGTCTCAACCAAGCTGACTTAAATGGGGCAGATTTACGCAGTGCCAATTTACACGGAGCGATGCTACAAGGGGCTAATCTTCGTGATACTGATATAACCCTAGCTATTCTACTTGATGCTAACTTGATCGGGGCGGATTTACGAGGGGCTGATTTAAGTAGTGCTAACCTCACTGGTGCTTGTTTGCGGGGAACAAATATGCGTCGGCAAAATAAAAATTGTAACACTAATTTACAAGCGGCTAATCTCTATCGCGCCGACCTGCAAGGGGCTAATATGAAAGGGGTTAATCTGGTGCGAGCTAATCTAGTAGGAGCCAATTTCAAGGAGGCTAATTTGTGTGATGTTGACCTCAGAAAAGCGGATTTAACTAATGCTAATCTCCAAGGTGCTTTACTCACTGATGCTAATTTAATCGGGGCGCGTTTAGTGGGGGCAAATCTAGCGGGAGCCAATTTAGTGCGGTCAAAAATGAGCGATACGGAGGCAATGGGTGCAAATTTCCATAGTACAATTATGACTCAAATAAAACTCGATCGAGCTAATCTTAGTCAAGCTAATTTTCAAGCGGCAACAATGAGTCATGCTGACTTAAGAAGGGCTAATCTTTCAGGAGTTAATCTCAGGGAAGCGGATTTAGTCGATGCTTTCTTTGCCAGAGCAAATCTCACCAGTGCCGATTTAAGTAATGCTAATCTAACTCGTGCTGAGTTAATGAGTGCTAATCTCATAGGAGTTAACTTCCGCGGTGCAATTATGCCCGATGGCCGGATTAATAATTAAAATTACTAGACAGTTTTGTTGGCAATTATTCTGGTATAATTAGGGTTTGCTGAAAAAGTCATTGAAAAGTACAGGTCTCTTAATCAATGATTTCACTTAGCTACAAGCATAAGCTTTAGTTGTTGATTAATTTTTAAGTTATAACTTATCCTAATCATTGACCGAGAAAAAGTGCT
>NZ_JADBTB010000040.1:0-18758 GCF_020246405.1 Microcystis sp. M083S1 | reverse complement strand
GTTAGGCACGCCGCCAGCGTTCATCCTGAGCCAGGATCAAACTCTCCATGATGAATCGTTTGATTCTTTTGACTTTTTTTTGTCTCCCCCTTGCGGGTTTGACTTTTTTGTTATAGAATTGCTTCTAAACGAGGCTGTTTTGCTTGGCTTTCAAACTATTGTTTTGTCTAGGTTCGAGCGTCGTTTGTTTCGCTTCGCTTTCGCTTTGCTTCAACCGCGCATTTACCAATGTATCTAACTTCCCTAAGTTTGTCAACCCCTTTTGGCAAAATTTTTTGATCTTTTTTCTATCCCTTGCTACGTAAGCTTTTCAGCTATTCCCCCTTTTTCTGGTGGGGCTTTTTTGTCTAGTAATTTTGTTCTAATTAGCTCTTGATGGTGGTGACAGCGTTTTTCATAAGTGGGAACTGTTTAGGCATCAAATAGGGCTGCAGTGGCTGAAATAACTGCTTAGTAAGGGTTTCAGCCCCGTGGCCGAACGAGAAGGTCAAACATTGAATGCCCCGCTCAAATCGCAGTCCAGCAATTACCAACCCGATCCACTCGGTTCGATCAGTTAGAATCAAGATATGGAAAAAAAATTATTTAGGGTTTGCTGAATAAACCTTAAAACCTTGTTGGGTAAGACTTTTAGACTTTTTTCCCCTCAAAAAGTGCCAGCACTTGGAGTGATCGGGGGAAAAATTCAGGTACTTTTTCCCTGAAAATTAGGTAGTTGACCACCTGAAAATCGGTACAACCCTACACCCCACACCCCACACCCTGCCCCCACGAAAAACTTTTTGCCGCAAACCTATTTATTTTCGGGAACCTTTGCTAACTTCTCCCGTCCTCAAGCCCTGAGTGAGGAGTTTATATCCTTAGAGGAAATCCCATGAGTCAATCGATTCCAGCATCTTGGTCACTCGAGGCCAAAAAGTCTCAAAACCCCGTGTCCCCTGACAAACTCTCCAACTATGATCTGATTGCACGCTGTCAGGAAGGGTGTCAGCCTGATCGGGCAGCTTTTGCGGAACTGCTGCGGCGCTATCAAGCTCATATTGATAAATTACTCTATCATTTGGCTCCCGATTGGCAAGATCGCGCTGATTTGGCTCAAGAGGTCTGGATTCGCGTCTATCGCAATATTAACCGTCTCCATGAACCCCTCAAGTTCCGCGGTTGGTTAAGTCGCATTGCTACTAATCTTTTTTACGACGAATTGCGGAAACGCAAGCGGGTTAATCACCCCATTTCCCTCGATGCTCCCCGACGCGTGGAAGATGGCGAAATCGATTGGGATATCGAGTCCGATTACCCCAGTCCCGATGAACATCTCACCACCCACGAATTCTACGATCAATTACAGGCGGCGATCGCTGATTTACCAGAAGCTTTTCGGACAACTATTATTCTCCGAGAAATTGAAGGCATGGCCTACGAAGAAATTGCCGAGATCACGGGAGTTTCTTTAGGAACTGTTAAATCTCGGATTGCTCGCGCTCGCGCTAAATTACAATCTGTTTTACAGCCCTATTTTACAGAAGGCTAAAGAATATTGTGGTGATTCGGCACTAACGGCCGAAGTGAGGAGTCGTTAAATTTAACTAGCTCCGTGCTGGTGAAAAGTGATTGCATACCGATCGCTTCTGGTCGAGGTCAACCATGAATAATTATCAACCCGAAGACGTTCAATGGATCAAGTCTTTGTTACGTCACGATGACAGCGATTGCAACTCCGCAACCGAGGATATTTTGTTCTTAGATGAGGATAACGAAGAAGCTGATCGTTTTGATTTAATTAGCGCCTATATTGATAACGAAGTAACGGTAGAGGAAAGGAAGCTAGTTCAGCATTGGTTAGACCATGATGCTGCCGCTAAAAAACTCTATCGGCAGCTCTTGGGATTACAAACTAATTTAAGGCAGATTCCCGCACCGGTTACTATTGCCAGCGACCGATTGGCAGAACAGGTGTTCAGAAAAGTCGATGGTCAGCGTCGTCGGCAATATTGTGTTTATGGTGGCGCAATTTTAACGGCTATGGCGATCGCTATTGGCTCCTACTTCGTCTCCGAACGCAATGATCCCCTCTCCCAAATGGCGAGCAGTCCGGGCAGTATTAGCCAAGAGGGAGACCATTTGATGATTGCTCTCAACCATCCAATTATGGAGATTCCCGCAGCGGAAAAGCCAAAAGAGAATGGCCAAAGGTAAGGATCTATGGGGATAAATGCCAGCATTCTCGTGCGATCGCCCAATCTTCCGCCGTAGCAATTACCATCACTCGCACTTTAGATGTCTCGGTGGCGATATCCTCATCCCGGGGACGAGCGGCATTTTTAGCTAAATCTAACTCTAAACCCAAAAAAGACCAGCCTTGACTGGCTTTTTCCCGTACTAAAGCTGAATTTTCGCCGATTCCTGCCGTAAATACCAACACATCCAACCCCTCCAGAGAAGCGATCATCGATCCGATTAAACCTTTCAGACGATGAATATACATCTCAAATGCTAATTTTGCCCTCTCGTTACCTTCGGCCATCGCCGTGGTAATTGCCCGCATATCCCCAGAAATACCCGAAATTCCCTTTAAACCGGATTCTTTATTGAGTAAACTATTTAAACTATCGGGATTATATTGATATTCTCGCTCTAGATAAATCAGAATCCCTGGATCGATCGAACCGCTGCGGGTTCCCATCATCAATCCCTCTAGGGGAGTAAATCCCATAGTAGTATCGATACTTTTACCCCCCTTGACTGCCGATAGGGAAGCACCATTGCCCAGATGACAGATCACCATTTTCAAGGATTCCAGGGGTTTTCCCAACAATTCGGCGGCCCGTTGGGAGCAGTACTGATGACTGGTGCCATGGAAACCATAGCGACGGATTCCCAGTTCACTCCATTGGTAGGGAATGGGATAAAGAGAAGAATCGGGAGGGATAGAACGATGAAAAGCGGTGTCAAACACTGCTACTTGAGGAACATCGCCCAAAACTTGCTCTATTGCCTCAATTCCTTCTAAATGAGCGGGATTATGGCTAGGAGCAAGGGGAATCAGCTTTTTAATCGTTTCTTTGACTTGGGGAGTGATCATGGTAGCCTGGGAATATTCCGTGCCACCATGGACAACTCGATGACCGACTATACTAATGTCGGCGAAATTGGCCAGTACCTTAGTTTCGCCAGTGACTAAGGTATCTAACATCCGAGCGATACCCGCCGGACGATCCTGACTAGAAAGATTAATTTCCTGTTTAATTCCCTGAGCTTTTACCGTTAAAACCCCGTAATCAGGGTTAACCGTCCAATCGATCCCCGCTTGCCAAATTGGTTGTGGAGGATGGCTGGGAAGAAACTCTAAATCGTATAAACAACTTTTTTGACTGCTCGATCCCGCATTTAAGACCAGAATTTTCATAAAAAAGCTCAATTAGGAGGTGGCTTGTGCTGATCATAATCAAACTCAGGTTAAGCCTAGATAAAATCGCTGACTTTTCGGGTTTTTCTTCCAGAAAATTTTATCTGGCTGCCATCACCCCTCCCTGACTTGAAAGAGGGTGTAGGGTGTGGGGTGTGGGGTGTAGGGAAGGAAACCTCTTTCATCTCTGGTGGTGAAAATTTTTTCATCGAGACTGACTCGGGCAATATTACAAAACTTTATCAAAAAAAAAGTCAAAATAGAGCCTCTAGGGTTATAAAATACAAGAATGCCCCTTGTGAAATTGATCCAAGAAGCTACCTCTGATGCAAGTTAAGGCCTCTATAGTGGATTTAGAGCTAGTTCTCGTCCTTTTCACCAGTGGAATGTCAACATCGCACCACGAATCTCTAGAATGGAATTTTTGCGTATTCTAGATAACCGTGATTACTAGAGGATTTCTTAAGTATGTCAGAGGTTACTGCCGTTACAGATGCCACCTTTAAAGATGAAGTTTTAGATAGTGCCAACCTTGTCCTAGTGGATTTCTGGGCTCCTTGGTGCGGCCCCTGTCGAATGGTGGCTCCCGTTGTCGCAGAAATTGCCGAAATGTTCATAGGGAAAGTCAAGGTGGTGAAACTCAACACCGACGAAAACCCCAATATCGCTAGTCAGTATGGGATTCGCAGTATTCCTACTCTGATGATCTTCAAAGAAGGTCAAAAAGTTGATATGGTGGTCGGGGCTGTACCGAAAACCACTTTAGCTACCACCATAGATAAACACCTGAAACCGAATGATCCTCAAAAGGGGTCAGGAAGTTGATCTAGTGGTCGGGGCTGTACCGAAAACCACTTTAGCTAATACCCTAAATAAGCATTTGGGGGTTAACTAGGTTTTCTGGTAACGCATACCGGGTAACTGAGTCACTAAACCTATTAATTCTAATTCCAATAAGATCCCCGCCACTTCTGAGGTGGGGATTTGCATTTTTTGAACAATAATGTCAAACAACAGGGCATCTCTGTCAAATAACTGATACACTTGTGCTAGTCTAGGTTCTAGATTGACTGGAGGAGCAGGATTAACGGCCGGGGATGTCTCTAGAGGGAGTGAAGGGGAGAGATTAAGCGGTGCAGATTGGTTCGTGGTGGGAATTGCCCCCAACATTTCTAATAATTTCTCCTCAGAAACGATAATTTCCGCTCCCTGATGAATCAGTTGTAAACAACCCCTAGCGGCAGCAATATCGGGAGAATTGGGTAAAGCATAGATATCGCCGCCAAATTCGTTAGCATAACTGGCCGTAATCAGGGAGCCAGACCTTTCGGGGGCCTCGATAACAATAGTCGCGCGACTTAAACCGGCGATAATGCGATTACGACTGGGAAAATGGGCTTTATTCGGTTGAGTTGCGGCGGGATGTTCACTAATGACTAAACCCTGCTTTTGGATGTCCGCGTGTAGCTGCCGATGACGACTAGGATAAACCACATCGACCCCCGTTCCCAAGACGGCAATCGTCCTTCCCCCTGCTTTTAAACAGCTTTGGTGTGCCTCGCCATCAATTCCTTCGGCCATACCAGAAACAATAGTAAATCCCTGTTGGGCCAAAAGGGTACTTAAGCGCCGCGCCCAGCGCCGGCCGTGATCCGTGGGGTTACGAGTACCCACAATGGCGACGGTGGGGATATTTCCCTGATTTTCCTCTAAATTGACCTTTCCTTGATAGTAAAGTAAGGGGGGAGGACTGGGAATTTCCCGGAGAAAGCGGGGATATTCTGGGTCGCTAGGAGTCCAAAAAAGGGGGTTTTTCTGGATATGTTCGGAGAAAAGAGCTTCTGGGTCAATTTGCGATCGCCCTTCCCGTACGGCTACCATTAACTTTTTGCCAAATCCCGCCCCTTCTGCGATCGCAGAATCGGAGGCATTCCAGGCCACAGCGACACTGCCAAAATGTTGATAGAGTCGCTTTAGGGAAATTGACCCAACTCCAGCAATACTTGACCATGCTAACCAATAAACGCGATCGTCTGTCAATTTGAAAAAGCTCCTCAGACCAAGTAATATTTTCAGTCGGTTAAAACTGACTGCGGCCAGATGACCTTAATTTATTTTAATCTTGCCGGAATACTTTCCATTAGTTGTTGAGGTATGGTTGAGCCTCGTCCATGTCTTTCACTTTTTTAAAATGTGAATCAGTTGTTCTTGATCTTCTGGGGGAAGTTGTTTGGTTGCCTCTAGTATTTCTGCAAAAGTGGCTTGAGTCATGGTTTTAGTTGGTTATAGTGGTCTTTGGAGCCAATTGTAGCAGTAAGGGTAGAATATGTTAGCATAGCGTAACGGATAAAGCAGATAAATTTATCGTAATTTAAAGCCAAAAACTGCGTTAAATAATGCCCCCTAAGAAATCAGTGATCGTATTTTTTTTAAGAACGTAGAATATCGGACAAAATATCTACAATTAAGGTTTGGGTTTTTAATGATAATGAGCCTAGTTCACGCTGAATCAGTGAAGAGCGAAGTGTTACTAAATGATCAAGTCTGATGGCTGACGATTGGCGAAGACCACTGATCATAAAATCTGGATTTTCTGGTCTCAGAATAATATCTGTATGAAGGGGATTTTCTGGAATACGACTGGTAATTAGGGCAAAGATAATGTGTTGATAGCCTCCAATTTGATTGGTTAGGCAATAAGCAGGACGAACCTTACTGGAAGATAAATCGTCGAAGGGAAATTGAATTAATACAATTTTACCCTTCATTAGTTACAGGTTGTCCATCGTTAAGGGTATAAATATCTTCTTCGGGATCTTGCAGAAAAGCAAAGCTAGGGTTATGGGAAACGGCATCTAGCCAGTTTTTTTCGTTCAGTTCATCCTCCGACATCAAAAGAATGATGCGCACAAACCGATCTTTTTCTTGGGGAATAGGATGATCAAGTTGAATTTGTCCTTGGGTATTGAGGATACCAGTGGTTTCAATCGCACGCATAGCAAAACCTAAAAGAAGTGATTCGATTCTAACATTAAAGTAACCTTGAAAAGCGGTGACGGGCAACTACAGCGATCGCTATTCTCAGGCTCGCCCTATGGCTCTCCTCGACTTTGTGTGATAATCATTGCTTATCATTCCTTGTAGTTTTGCCAGACAAGGGTTTAAAGACTATATTTCCAGAAAATTATCGGCTGCATCTCCTATTTGTGACTTTCCCTCACCTATAGGTGAGCAGTAGAAGTTATTCAAAGAGGGCGAATGCAATTCGCCCCTACAATAATATTATTGCGCCAATGGTGGCCCCCAACTGATAAAAGTTAACTGTTAACTGATTGGGGGAGATCGCACACAACACGAAAACCGAGATCGTTGGAGTAATCGTCGGCAACGTACCTGTCCCAAGACACTGAGCGACAGTTTCCAGGATAGCTGCCCCACGAACCGCCACGCCGTATTATTGATGAATTATTAGTTATATTGTTATCTCTCCATGCAATACTGCCATTTTCTTTAATATTGTCTGGTTTGCGAGCATAACTTTCGTGATATTGATCCGCACACCATTCCCAAACATTGCCGTGTATATCATAGATTCCCCAGGGATTAGGTTGCTTTTCCCCAACAGGATGGGTTGTATTATTTGAATTACCATCAAACCAGGCATAATCTCCTAATTGATTTTCATCATCGCCAAAACTAAATCGGGTTTTTGTACCAGCGCGACAGGCATATTCCCATTCTGCTTCTGTAGGCAAACGGTAGTTTTTTCCGGTTAACTGGCTCAATTTTTCACAAAACTCTTGAGCATCAAACCAATTAATGGTTTCTACCGGGTTCTGGGGATTTCCTGAAAACCTGGAAGGATTATATCCCATCACCGCTTGATACTGTGCTTGGGTGATAGGATATTTGCCTATCTGAAATGCTGGCACAATTACTTCATGTATCGGTTTTTCATTCTCATTCTCATTAGAACCCATGTTAAATTTACCGGCGGGTATATCCACCATTTCTAGGTTAAAGTCTGAAGGTAATGAGGGAATATATTGGGAAATTTGTTTTTGTTGAATAGGCTCATTAGCTGCCCGAATTACCCTGGGTGATACTTGTAATAATTTATCAACATTTAACGCCGCAAAGCTAAATTTAGAGTTAGAGTTAGCTGCCGATTTTTCATGACCGTAAGCCATTAAATCTTTCAGCTTACTATAACTACCCCAATAGCGAATCGACTCCTCTTCATTTTCTGGACTCAACCATCCCCGTGCAATTTTTTCTAATTTTGCTAAAATTTGCTTATCATTTTCCAAATCTGACAATAACAATGGCCATTTTAAACTAATCGCAGTAAATTTGCCTAACTGTTCAAAAGTTAGAGAAGGATATAACAAATTATTATCCTCGTCTCGCTCCTCAAAAAATAAACCAGTCTCATTAGCGATATAAACCTTGAGACGAAAGACATTGATAAAGTGTTTAATCCGTCGCGGATTGTAATCCAATGCAGGAGCCACCATCATAATGACATTCCGCACTGTTGGGGAATCTTTATCAAAATTTTTGACTTGAATCACTTCTAATCGCTTAATTACAGCTGCTTGTGCTTTCTCTTTTTCGGTTTGTTCGGATTCTATTAAAGGATTATCTAGAGACGAGTTGTTTAAATCACTTGTCTGATTACTTGTTGCGGAAATGAGATGCTTTTGCGAATTTTTCTCCGGGGTAAAGTCTAACTTAAACTTACCCCAGAATGACTGAAAAAATTTAGAAGAGGATTTATCTGGCGGTAAATTGGAAGGAGTTGAAGTAGCAAGCTGAGTCAAAAAACGCTCAAAATCCGACCGGGATGGTTGGGGAACTAAAAAGGGAAGCTGGACAAACTTTTCAATAAAGGTATAACCATAAGCTAACCCTTTATTAGAACTACGTCTCGCTAAAATATCAGGATCAATTTCTGTGGTTTCCGACGGTAAATACTTGAGAATGTTTTCGTATTTTACCGCTAAACTAGCGGCTACTTTTTCTCTGTCCATTCCTAAAATAAAGACCACTGAAGGATCATCAGCAATCATCAAGTTAATCGCTTGCATCAAGTCCGCTGATTTTGGATGTTCACAGCGATCTAAATCGTCAATAAATACATATACTCGATCATTGCCAATATAAGCATCAACAATTTTAGCAAAATCTTCATGAAATTCTTCTACAAATGCCGATTGTTTTTTATAATCTGGGGCTTCTATGTATTTAATTAGGTTGTTTTTAGGGTTTTGGAGTAACCTTTGAAAATTTATCGATAAACTCTTAATACCAGCAAAAATTCCTGCTCCTGATAAAGTTAAACCTCCAGCGGTAAATAACAGTTTAAAAACTGAATTAATTTTGCTCCAAAAAACATCTTGAGAGGTTGTTGCTCTGATTAATTCGTTAATTCCTTCAACTCCATAACCGATTAAAATAAAGGGAATGGCAATTGAGGCACAAATCACAAAAATTATTACTGGTAAAGCTTTAATTAATTCAAATAAGCCTTTTTCTAAGTTAAAACGCAATAATTGTAATTTAAAATGGCCTAGGATAACTCGAGGCAAATCTCGCCAATTTTTGGGCGTAGAAATCTGCTTAATAAAAGACAGCGCAAAAGCCGCCCATACCGACTCCGCTTTATCGTGTCGCCAAGCATTAAACCAAACCGTCCGACCTCCTTTTTTTCGTAAATATTCCTCTAACATTTTCATAAAAGAAGACTTGCCACTACCCCACTCTCCCTCAACCGATAAAGTTAGGGGTGGTTGTGTCTGCTCATGCAACAAAAATTCAGCGATCGCTATTACATAAGGCTCAAATCCGAGAGCATCATTATTAGTAGCTTGATCGCTGACGCTAGTATTGCGGATAGATTCAGGAAAATCGGACATGGTAGTTATTTTTAGGTGACAGAGAACGGAGAAGAAAATAGATTACCTTAAGTAGCTGGTTATAGTTAAATTAAAAATAGATTTTAGGTTCGATCCCCCCTGCCCCCCTTGATAAGGGGGGTGCCGATCCCCCCTTAGTCCCCCCTTGATAAGGGGGGTGCCGATCCCCCCTTAATCCCCCCTTGATAAGGGGGGTGCCGATCCCCCCTGCCCCCCTTGATAAGGGGGGTGCCGATCCCCCCTTAATCCCCCCTTGATAAGGGGGGCATCTGATAATTTTTAACGCCTACCTACTTATCAATCCGAGAAACGCTGTATATAACCCCCTATGCAATCAAAAAAGCAACAAAGAAAAGACATTTTCATAATATCATCTAAACCCTATAGGTTCTGTCAGGTAGGGGATAGAAGATTTAACTTAGTGTCTATAGAGTTATTGGGGTTTAGTTTTACTAGGAATCAGAATTAATGACCAGTAGGTGACAGCCTCTGGATCGACTTCTGTAATCGGAATAATTTGCTGATTGGGTAGGGTTGCTCGTTCGATGTAGAGGGCGCGTTCTAATAATCCTAATTCCTCGATAATATTGCGAACTTTAGCGAAATGTCTGCCTAATTTAATAATCGCTGCTGCATCAATAAAGGCTAGGCGATCCCGCAATATTTCCGCATCTAAAGTAGCGGGCATAATACTAAATACGTCATTTCGATAAGTGATAGGTACACCCAGCATTGCTGCACTTGCCATCACTGAAGAAATACCCGGCACGACTTCAATGGAAAAACGATCGCACAAGCGATTAAAGATATACATAAACGTGCCATACAACATCGGATCGCCCACACATAGCACCGCCACATCTCGACCTAAGTTTAACTGTTCGGCGATATTTTCGGCGGCAATATCATAATGAGGTTGAGAACTGCGCTCGACACTAAAAGGTAAAGGCATGGGAATTTCTATCTGCTCGGGACGGATAAAATCCGACACAATTGCCCGTGCCAAAACTTTGCCACTTTCTAAGGTAGGATAGGCAATTACCGGAACAGTTGTGAGAATTCGGTGTGCTTTGAGCGTCAACAATTCGGGATCACCAGGCCCGATTCCTAATCCATAAAGTTTGCCTAATTTATTCATAATTCGTTCTCTTTTGCTAGGGCATTGACTGCTGCTGCTGCGATTGCGCTTCCTCCCCTGCGTCCGTGCAGGGTAATAAATGGCACGCCACGACTATTAGTTGCTAATTCTGTTTTCGACTCTGCCGCTCCTACAAATCCCACGGGAAAGCCTAAAATCAAAGCCGGTTTATCTACATTTTGATCGAGCAATTCTAGTAGGCGAAAAAGTGCGGTTGGTGCATTACCAATGGCTACCACTGCTCCAGCTAAACGAGGTCGCCAAAGTTCTAAAGCGGCAGCGGAGCGGGTATTATTAATTTGCCGTGCCAACTCGGTCACTTCTGGATGATTGAGGGTACAAATAATCGGATTATTTTTAGGTAAACGCGCTTTGGTAATGCCATTAGCGACCATTTGAGAATCACAGAGAATTGCTGCACCCCCAGCGAGGGCATTTCGTCCGATTTTAACCGCGTCCGGTGATGCTTCTAAATCTTTTGTTATGTCTGTCATCCCGCAGGAATGAATTAGACGAACCGCCACATGAGCTAAATCATCGGGGAGATTTTCCCAGTTAGTTTCAGCCCGAATAATAGCAAAAGATTTGCGGTAAATTTCCTCACCATTCTTAATGTATTCCATTCTATTCATCTAAATTTTTCGATTTTTGGGAGCTTAAAATTTGGGCTATGAGGGGGGGAATCTTGGTAAATTCTCCCTCAAATATAGGTGTTTCTAAGAACTTTTGACTATCACCCACATAGACTTGATAAGCTTCTAGTATTTGGCCATTTTCCTCGATGGTAGTTCCTAAAAGGGTAATTTCGGCTGCACCCGGTTGAGCGCAGGATTTAGCACAACCCGTCAAATGAATATTAACAGGAGAATTGCAGGTTAAGCGTTCTTTCAAATAATCTGCCAAGAGAGAAGCATGAATTTGAGTTGCAGTGGCCGCCGCCGCACAGCCCGGTTTACCGCTACAGGCAACTATCCCCGCATCCCATCCAAGAGAAGCGGATAATCCTAAGGATGCCAGTTTTGGCAACAATTCTGAGACTTTTTCATCGGGAATATCGGGTAATATAACAGTCTGCCAAGGGGTTAATCGTAACTGACCACTGCCAAAAGTTTCTGATAGTGCCGCTAATCCCCATAGTTGATTAGCCGTCAATTGTCCTAATCTTAATGATAGACCAATATAAGACAATCCGGGTTGCTTTTGAGGATGAATTCCTAGATGAAAATAGGGTTGAGTAGAATGGGCAGCCTGCTGGTATTCTTGCCCTTGTATTATGCCGGTAGAAGTCCGATGTAATTGGTAGTTAACTTGTTCGAGATATTTTGTCAATCCCCAATCTTTGAGCAGGTGTTTCATCCTCGGTTTTTTACCCTTGATATTGGGGTTTTGTTGAACATAATCGATATAAACCTTTACTAAAGCTTTGACCACAGCTAAACAGTTTTCTGGCTCAATTAATAAGTCCGTATCATAGAATTGTTTATCTCCTCCGAGTGCTAATCGAAAGCAAACAATAGAAGTTAAATTTGTCGGATTTTTGACGGTAATTGCCGATAGCTGAATCTCATTATAGCGGTGTTGCCAGGCCATAGTTGAACCGGTGCCAATTCCCACTGCACCACCGCCATCGATGCCGATACTAAATTTAGGACTTAGTTCGGCAATTGATGGATAATTTTGGATAAAATTATCTAATTCTTGGACTAATGGACGAGTATCGATCGATTCTTGACAGTCAATTCCAGCCGTGGGACTTGACATGATATTACGCAAATGATCAACACTGGGATTATGGGCAGCTAACCCTAATTTTTGCAGGGTTTGAAATTCTTCTAAACTGGGGGATTTTTGCAGTCCGCGAATTTGCAGATTTGCCCGATTGGTAACTTGTATTGTCGTCTGCCATTGTTCGAGCCAAGTGGCGATCGCTTTTCCCTGTGGAGAATTGAGCCATCCACCGGGGGTGCGGAGACGAATTAAAAACCCATCCTGGGCAGCAGTTCCATAAAATAAACCGGGACAAGCATTTGCTTCAACTAACCAATTCACCGTTGTTTGTTCTCCATGCGACGCAGAGAAGTAGTTAGAAAATTAGTTGTCTATACTACCGATCAAAAGCTTGTAATTGGTATTCTGACTCGCAAGGAAAAAGGGAAGATGTACTCTTTTTACTTTTTACTTGATTACAGCTGCGGCACAGTACCAGAATTGCACTGGACTTTCCCAAAGACAAGTTTAAGGATCATACCACAGTTTGAGTTTTGGCGTTGCTAGATAAAAATCAGCTATAGGCTGGTTCCTCTATCCATCTGGCACAGACAACTCCTTATTGGATAAGCCTTGACCCTTAGAAGATGTACCAGACTGAGCCTGAATCCGCCGTAGTAATTACCCAATTATCTTAAGCACCACAAGCATTTCAGCTTTTTTTCAGCAAGCCCTACCTACTGTGAATGTGAAAAATTTCTGTCTTTTTTGTTATAGTTTCTAACATTGCCTATAGACTTAACCCACTGACATTTCATAAACTCCAGTGTCCTTTGAGTTTCGGAAAGGAATTAAACACTATGAACTCAGTTAATCTTTTGTTTGGGAACAAGACAATCAACCAATCTCTTAGGTTTAGCCAAATTCTCTCCCAATCTCTGGAAAGCGTATCTTACTCTCTTCAGGAATTCGCTACCAGTCCAGAATTTATGGAGAAGATGAGGCTTGCCTTTGGAGACAGTTTTGTGACGGTTACTGCCCTTAACTTGGCACAAGATTGGCAAAAAGGTAGTATAACTGGACTTCCCTTGAGATTCTTACTGCTACGACCCTTAATGGTGCTTATGCCGGATATGCTAGTGGGACAAAGACGATTTATCTATCTGAAGAATTTCTCAGTGAGAATTCCCTTTCAGTAATAACAAGTAGTATTTTAGAAGAATTTGGACACTCTCTTGATGTTATACTTAATGACTCAGACTCTTCAGGAGATGAAGGACAGATTTTTGCTGCGCTGGTTCAAGGATTATCTTTACCTGAATCAGAACTGCAAGCATTAAAACAAGAGAATGATTTCGCCACGATATATATAGATGGTCAAGAAATTTTAATTGAACAGGGAAGTGTTTCAGATAGTGGCGGCTTTGAAGGGAGTTACCAAGTGATTACCCTTGATACGACGGGTGGAGGATATGCCAGTTTTTACTATGAGCATTATACCATTCCTGATAATTTCATTATTCGTTATGAAGGAAGGAATATCTTAGAAACGGGATTTGTTGGAGGAAGCAAGACAGGAACGGTTCAAATTCCTGAAGGAGATTCTGATCAGTTAGAGATAATTGTAGCAACCAATGATGAAGGAACAGCATGGAATTATACGGTTGAAACAATTGCACCAGGGTTAAATATACAAGATGCCTATGTTACTGTCCCAGGAGGAAGTAATCAAACGGCAACCATCAAATTCCCTGTGATTCTCTCAGAAGCAGTTGATGTAGAAGTTACTGTTAATTATTTTACGCTCGTAGGAACGGCCGTAGATGGTGTAACGGGGAACGACAGAATAGATTACCAACCGATTACAGGTACATTAACCTTTGCCCCAGGAGAAACCCGTAAAGAAGTTGAAATCAGGATATTAGGAGATACCCCTGTTAATTACGGGGGCAATGCCAATTTTGAGATTTTCGCAAGGGATACAGCGTATCAGAATTGGGATAAAGGAGACGATATTGACTTTAACGGTAGTTTGTCTTATGGAGATTTAGGCTATCGAGTTGATCAATTTTTCAACGATGGCAGTACAGGTTTTCAGGCAACAGGATTAACTTCGGATGAAAATTTCTTTGTTTTAATCAGCAATCCTGTCAATAGCGAAATTAGCCAAGAGAGTGACCAAGAAAAAGATCGCTTATTGACAGATTTAGAAGAATTTCTCGGTCCAGATTTTGTGAATTCATCCTCTTATCAGAAAGTCGTAGAAACTCTCAATGACCTAGAAGCGCAGGATACCTCTTGGGCTTATGCGACTGGGACGATTTACGATGAAGGAAAAGCCCCCGTCTTGGCGATTCGGGGGACACAGCCCGATCAATTAAAAACAGATGTCTGGGATGATGCTAATCCCAATGGCATTGGTTATGGTCAATTTACGGCCAATCGGGGGGCTGTTAATCAATGGCTTCAAGAAGCAAGTCAGCCAGAGGATAATCTCTCGCTAAAACCCCACATTACAGGTCATAGTTTGGGTGGAGCATTAACCCAATGGGTGGCGGCAGATTATTCTTCTCAAGGTGCTTTAGGGAATATTGTTACGTTTAATGCTCCGGGTATTTCAACGAGTGCGGCTAATAGTTTCAGGGGTGCAGAGAAAGTCACTCACTATATCACTTCTATCGACATAGTGAGTATGGCAGGATTTCGTTATATTTCTGGACAATATGTTTTATCCAATCAATTGCTTGTCCCTTCCTCATTTCCCAATCCTGTTGATGCCCATCTTCATCCCGTAATTATTCCTAAAGTAGAGTCCAGTGGCTTGACTAAACCAGCTAATTTAAAGATAGATACGGTTGGTGGTACAAATGCGCTAAGTAGTCCCTTCTTCACCTATTTACCCGATCCTGATTATTTTGCGATTCAATTGATAGTAGCATCAGTACCAATCATTGGCCCATATTTGGCAAATCAGCTAACTTTTCGTAGCACTACTGAATTAAATCGTCAAGCTATAGGTGAACTGCTCTACGGTATCGGCTTAGAGAACATCGAATTTGCCATAGAAAAACTAACGGCTGCTGTTAATGCTGCCAAACAATGGGGACAAGATGCTTGGAATGCCATTACAGGGTGGGGAGAAAATGCTTGGGGTGCAGTAAGTAATTGGACAGTAACGGCTTGGAATGCCACAACCACATGGGTTAGTCAAGCTTGGAATGCCACAACTACATGGACGAGCGATGCTTGGAATGCTACCAAACAATGGACGAGCGATGCTTGGAATGCCACAACTACATGGACGAGCGATGCTTGGAATGCTACCAAACAATGGACGAGTGATGCTTGGAATGCTACCAAACAATGGACGAGCGATGCTTGGAATGCTACCAAACAATGGACGAGCGATGCTTGGAATGCTACCAAACAATGGACGAGTGATGCTTGGAATGCTACCAAACAATGGACGAGCGATGCTTGGAATGCTACCAAACAATGGACGAGTGATGCTTGGAATGCCACAACTACATGGACAAGCGATGCCTGGAATACCACAACAAAATGGACAAGTGATGCTTGGAATGCCACAACAAAATGGGTAAGTGATCTTTGGCCTTTCTCATCTTCATCGGATTTTCTGTCTGTTACAGCCTTTAATGAGATGAATAGTGATTCTATTAATCTTCAACAGACTCTCATTAATAATCCTTGGCAAGCGATCGCTCAATGGACTCCTGAAGCGTGGGAAGCAACCACTCACTGGAGGATGCGGCATGGCAAGCGACAACAGCATGGACTCCTGAAGTGTGGCAAGCGACAACAGTATGGACTTCTGAAGTGTGGCAAGCGACAACAGCATGGACAGATGAGATATGGCAAGCCACCACTCAACTTGATAGTACAACAGGGGATGAAATCCTTTTCGGGACAATTGGCAATGACAATCTAAGTGGCAACGCGGGCAAGGATATTCTCGATGGGTTAGCAGGAAATGATGTTCTTGATGGAGGAGAAGGGAATGATATTATCAAGGGAAGTGCTGGTAATGATAGCCTAACAGGGGGGACAGGTAGCGATAGTTTCGTCTTTGAGAGTCCCACAGAAGGGATAGATACCATCGAAGATTTTGACAGTAGTGAGGGCGATCGCATTGTCATTTCGGCAACGGGTTTTGGCGGAGGATTAATCCCTGATGCGGTTCTCGCAGAATCTCAGTTTGTCTTAGGGACGACGGCGGTTGATAGTGATGACCGATTTATCTATGATCCAGCTACTGGAAATCTGTTCTTCGATCCTGATGGCAATGGTGCTGCACCTCAACAACAGATTGCTATTCTAACAGGCGCACCTAACTTGAGTGCAGGGGATATCTTTATTTCTGGCAATTCAACAACCCCTAGCATCAAAATTACCGCCCCATCTACTAATGTCAGTGACACCAAAGTAACCATTGAATGGAATGCCTTTGATGCTGACTCAGAAGCAACCATTAGCCTATTCTACGACACGGACAATCAAGGATTTGACGGTGTCTTGATCGCTGATCGATTAGCGGAAACCGATGGACAAGGAAGCTTTGTTTGGAATACCGAAAATATTCCCCTAAAAGATTATTTTATCTATGCTCAAATTTCTGATGAAACCCATTCTCCTGTTTTTAGCTACGCCAAAGGACAAGTTTTATTAAAACCTTTGGTAGAGGCGGATTTGTCGGTCACTAAAACCCCTAGTGTTACCTCTGTGGAATTGGGAGAAACTTTTACCTACACGATTCAAGTCACTAATAATGGCTCAGTTACGGCTCAAGGGATAACAATCACGGAAATCTTAGCAGAACCTGTTACTTTTGCTTCTGCCAGTCTTACCCCCTCTCAACAGAGCGACAATGCTTTTACTTTTGATATTGGGGAGCTGCCATCGGGTGAAAGTCAAATAATAGAAGTCACGGCGATCGCTCCTACACTATTAACAGGAACAATCATCTCTAATACCAGTGTTTTAAGTGAAACCAATGATCCTAATCTAACCAATAATGTCGCACTTTTAGCAACTGAGGTCACTGCACCCGCACTCCCAGACTTAGTGGTAACTCGTACTGATAGTTCAGGTGGGGTCAATATTAACTCTCCCTACAGTTATAGCCTAACGGTCACTAACAATGGTTCTGCCACAGCCACAGGGGTTATTCTGACAGAACAATTACCTTCGACAGTTGATGTCATTAGTGCCACGGCTAATGTTCCTGGACTACAGCGCAATCTGGTAGATTTGATTAAGTTCCCACTGAATGCAGGTGAACGAGTAACTCTCGATATTGATGCGAGGACACTGGGATCATCTTTAGATTCTGTCTTGCGCTTGTTTGATTCAACAGGTATTCAATTAAGGGTTAGTGACGACAACCCTGCACCGAATGAACCTTTTAGTCGGGATTCTTATATCGATTTTACCGCTTCGGTTTCTGGGACTTATTACGTCGGGGTGAGTGGCTACTCCAACTTTAGCTACAATCCTTTCATTGATGGCAGTGGAGCTTCAAGTTCTTCATCAGGTAACTATACGCTTGAAATTAAAGTAGGAAGTGGCGGTTCTACCAATCAGGTGGTTTTGGGTGAACCTAATAATACAATTCCCCAAGCAGTAGATAGCGGTCTGAGTTCGGCTAATCCGGGAATTTTCGTCGCTTTCGGTTCAATTCGGACTGATTCCGAGCCGATTACTAATCCGATTAGTATTAACTTAGGTGATCTTGACATTGGTGCAAGTGTAACCGTCGATTTAACAGTTTCCTCGATCGCTGCTGGTAATCTCAACAGTACAACAATCGTAACCAGTAATGAGTTAGATGCCAATCCTCTTGATAACCTAATTGCTGGTACACAAGTTGTTAGTTCGGAGACTCCTACGGAGATTGATTTAGAACGAACTCAAACGGTTAATAATTCTAATCCTGCGATTGGGGATGAAATTACTTTAACCTTAACCCTTACCAATATCGGCCCCGGTATCGCTAGTAATATTCAAGTGACCAATGTTTTGCCCTCAGAATTAGCGTTTATTTCTGTCTTTGCTGAACAGGGAACTTATGATAGCAACACAGGCATCTGGAATGTTGGTAATATGCGAGATAATCTTAGTCGTACTCTAACGATTACTGCACAAGTAAATGGGGGTCAATCCCTCACGAATACGGCTCAAGTTACGGCAGTTTTTGAAGCAGACCTTGATTCTATTCCCAATAATAATGATCCGACTGAAGATGATCAAGCTTCTGTTTTGATCGATGTTCAAAATGTCGCTCCGATTGTGCAAGGAAACAAAACCTTAACGGTTTTAGAAGATGCGTCTTCTACTTCCCTCAATATTTCTACGCCAACCGATGGGAATGGTGATAGTTTAACCCTAACGGTAGAAACAATTCCAGATGGCACAAAAGGTCAAATTTTCTGGCTCTTCGTTACCCTTTATGCTAAATCAACAGACAAGATGCCAAGACAACATACTTCTAACCCAAAAATTCCGAAAGTTTCTAAAGCCATAGGCTCTCCGTTTTATTAGTTTAAGTTTATTGTTGATTCCCTCGACCACC
>NZ_JADBTB010000004.1:0-26325 GCF_020246405.1 Microcystis sp. M083S1 | reverse complement strand
TTCCTGCAAGTTTTTGCAGTTCTAGCAGGTTTTTGTCTTCTTCTTCACTTAAATCAATTTTTAGAGGGGCTGGCAAGGTTTTATTCCTCCTCCACAAAGGGTTCTCTGCTATTTTATAAGTTTTTTCGCCTACCTACTTAATTTTCAGGGAAAAAGTCCCTAAATTTCCCCCCCCCGATCACCCCAAGGTCTGGCACTTTTTGATGGGGAAAAAGTCTAAAATTCCTATCCAACAAGGTTTTTAGATTTATTCAGCAAACCCTAAATAGTAGAGAAAAAGCGAAAAACCTCCGTTATCCTGAACGGAGGCTAGATAATTGATTAACAATGTTTGGCTACAATTTCGCCCCACATTCAGGACAGAATTTATTATTCACACTGTTAACCGCGCCACAACTGGGACAATTGAGCATTTCACAACTTCTGGTGACAATTTTCGGTAAACCAATCATACGCGCATTACTTTGACCGGGGGCGACCATGGGATAACAATTTTCGTCCTTAGTCACGATCGCATTGACCAAAACCGGACCATCATGGGCCAACATTTCGGCAATTTTTGCGGCTAATTCCTCTCGATGGCGAATAGTAATCCCTTTAATGCCGTAAGCTTGGGCTAACAGTTCCACATCCGGCATTCCTACTTCCATATTGGAATTAGAATAACGTTCCCCATAGAAAGCTTCTTGCCATTGACGTACCATACCCTGCCAACCATTATTAATAATAATCGTCTTGGCATGAATATTAAATTGGGTTAGGGTGCCTAATTCCTGTAGATTCATTTGGAAACTGGAATCACCACTAATACAGATGACCTCCTCATCGGCAATGGCCACCTTTACCCCCATAGCAGCTGGTAAACCGAAACCCATCGTCCCCAATCCCGCGCTAGAAATCCAACGTCGGGGTCCATTTTTGAGGAATTGGGCTGCCCACATCTGATGCTGGCCCACATCGGTGGTATAGTAGGCGTGGGGTGCTTGACGACCCACCTCAACGATCACTTCTTGGGGGGAAAGTCTGCCTTCCGGTCGGGGTACTTGCAGGGGATAATCTTGGCGCCAGCGATCAATCTGGGCTAACCAAGCTTGGGTGCGATCGGAATTAGTGGGATAATCAAATTCTCTGGCTTTTTGGAGTATTTGTTCTAAAACTACCCGCACATCCCCGACAATCGGCACGTCAGGGGCGCGATTTTTGCCCACTTCCGCCGGGTCGATATCCACATGGATTACCTTAGCTTTCGAGGCGAATTCGTCCAATTTCCCCGTTACTCGGTCATCAAAACGAGCGCCGACGGCAATTAATAAATCACACCCGGTCACGGCAAAATTAGCGTAGGCGGTGCCATGCATTCCTAACATTCCCACCGAGAGGGGATGATGTTCATCAAAAGCACCGATCCCCATTAAGGTGGTGGTAACGGGTAACTGAAAACGCTCGGCAAACTCGGCGATTTGGGCGTGGGCATTCGCTGCGATTGCGCCTCCACCAACGTACAGTAAAGGTTTTTCGGCGGTTTCCAAGAGGTGTAAAGCGGCCTCGATTTGACGGCGATTACCCTTAACCGTGGGACGATAGCCGCTTAGTTTCACATCTCCCGGTTCGACGGGGATATAATCGCACTGTTCTAAACCGACATCTTTGGGAATATCGACTAAAACCGGCCCCGGTCGTCCTGTACTGGCGATATGGAAGGCCTCAGCGACGATTCTTGCTACTTCGCTGGCATTTCTAGCCACATAGGAATGTTTAACAATCGGGAGAGTAATACCATAAATATCGGTTTCTTGGAAAGCATCGGAACCGATGGCCGCCCGACTCACCTGACCGGTGATAATCACCATCGGGATGGAGTCCATGTGTGCATTAGCGATGCCTGTCACCAAATTGGTCGCCCCGGGGCCGGAAGTACCGAAACAGACCCCCACTTTGCCGGTGGCCCTAGCGTAGGCATCGGCGGCATGGGCGGCCGCTTGTTCGTGGCGCACTAAGATATGTTGTAATTCTCCCCGTTCTTCAAAGCGGTAGAGTTCGTCATAGATGGGCAGGATCGCACCACCCGGATAACCGAAGATGTGCTTAACACCATGACGTTTGAGACTGTCCATCAAGGCATAAGCCCCAGAACAACGCTGGGGAACCGTTGTTAAAGAGTCATTGGGCTTGGGAAGTGATGAAACCACAGGGCAAACCGTCCAATTTCTAACTAGAGGGATAATTGCAATTCTGTTGCCTAGGATGCAACTTGAAAAATAGCAAAATTGATAACCTTATACTTTTAGTGTATTCCATCTCACCTTTTTGGCTGCAGTTTTTTTTCTTTTTGCATCTTACCCATGCAATATCTGGGAAGTGGGGTAGTGGGAATTATGAATTATGAATTATGAAGTGGGAAGTGGGGAGACCACTTCGTGCGCGTTGCGGGGGGAAGTGAGGAGATGGGGAATTATGAATTATGAATTATGAAGTGGGAAGTGGGGAGATGGGGAGATGGGGGGATAAGATGATAAATATTGGTGATTTTACCTGATCTTGACTGAGCCTGGGAGTTTTATGAATAGTCTTTTGATTGCGGCTACGGATACTGACGCGGGTAAAACCGTTGTCACCACTGCTTTAGTGGCTTATTGGCAAAAATACTATCCATCGAAGGCCTTGGGGCTGATGAAATTAATGCAAACGGGTCAAGGCGATCGAGAATGGTATGAGGGCTTATTTCAGGGTCAATTAGAAATGATCACACCGCTGCAATATCAAGCACCCTTAGCGCCTCCTGTGGCTGCTGATTTGGAAGGTCGAGATATTCCTTTGGGGACAGTGTGGCAAGCTCTGCTGAACCTACAAAAAAGCCAAGATTTGGTTTTAATTGAGGGTTTGGGGGGTTTAGGTTGTCCTGTCACTCACGAGCTAACTTTGGCGGATTTAGCGGCTCAATGGCGGTTAAAAACGCTTTTGGTGGTGCCGGTGAAATTGGGAGCGATTTCCCAAACGGTGGCTAATATTGCCCTAGCAGAGCAGAAAAAGGTCAATTTAGGCGGAATTATCCTTAATTGTCTCGAACCGCGCACGGAGACGGAGATAGAGCAGTTAACACCGATCGATTTAATTCAATCCTTGACTAATTGTCCAGTTTTAGGTGTTTTTCCCTTTATCGAAGATCGTCGGGATTTGGATAAATTGGCCTCGGTGGTAGCTAGTTGGCCAGAAATTATTATCTAGAGCAGGAAACCCTAGCAGATTTTGGAATTTTTGTCAAGAGATATTTGTTAAATATATATTATTTCTGATAAAAATATATATTTATTTGGAAAAGTTTAAATTCTCAGGCAAAAATACAAAGTCTTATGAAAATTCTTGAAAAATTATGGCAAAACTTGGCAAATACGAGCATAATTTCGGGACAATGGGAACTAGAGGTATGGATGCGTAAATTAGTTAGCCGCACATTATATATATAGCGATAAAATTTTTGGGACATTAAGGCCAAGGACAACAAACTAAGAATAGCAATACAAAATAAAAGTCGTTCAGCGATAAAAACTTAAAAAGTTGCGGGGGGTAAAGGTATGGACAGCAATCCTTATCCGAGGTTATCATCAGTTTTTTGGCGACTCTTTGTCATCAGTATTGGTTTAGTAAGCGTTTCTGGTAATCATCTCATTGCTCAAGCAGCAAACGCTGAACAAATGAAACAATTATTAGCAACCAAAGAATGCCCAAACTGCGATCTTAGCAAAGCTAATCTCAGTAATATCAATCTAGAAAATGCCAATCTAGAAAATGCCAATTTGCAGGATGCCAATCTCACTAATGCTAACTTAGCAGGAGCGAACCTAGAAGGAGCTAAGTTAATCCACGCTAATTTAGAAAAGGCCAACTTAGAAGGGGCGAATTTAGCCAAAGCGAACTTAGTCAACGCTAACTTGGATTTTATCAACTTAAAAAATGCCAATCTAGTTGAGGCGCAAATGCGCGGGGTACAATTACGAGGAGCGCTGCTGGAATCGGCCAATCTGCAAGGAGCGGATCTGACCATGCACGACGGCAAGCCGGCTTTTCTGGGCTATGGGAATCTACAGGGTGCTAACTTAGAACAAGCGAAATTACGAGCGGTGCGGGCGCCTTGTGTTCATTTTGATCGAGCCAATCTTAAAGGTGCGGATTTTTCACCCGATAAAGCTCAAACTCCTTGGTGGCAAGCTTTAGGTAACGTGGTTTCTCTGGGAACGGCAATCGCTGGTTATGGTGGCACCTTTGTTTACCATAACGCCCAAATGACCAATCTAACTGGGGCGACTTTTGTGAACGCGGATCTCAGTCAGGCGCTATTAAAAGGAGTACAATTAACGGCGGCCGATTTCAGGCAAGCACTACTGATCAAAACCCTGCTCGAAGGCTCTGATTTAAGAAACACTAATTTTAGCGAAGCGGATCTCAGTCAAGCTAATCTTGATCAAGCTTACTTGGTGAATGGCATTCTCGACCACGCTAACTTAACTTCGACTCGTCTGACCAATATTAATCTGAGTAACGCGGATCTAACGGGAGCGCAACTAGACAAAACGGAATTAGACCGGTCTAATCTCTGTAATGTCACTTTATCGGATGGTTCCAAATCTACTGCTCCCTGTAAAGAAAAAATTCCCGTGACTGACCTTACCAGTGGTAATGTTTGTCGTATTCCCTCTCACGATCTGGCTGATTTGTCCCTAGAGGTTCCCCCAGCCAATACTACCACCGCAATCACTCCCGAGGATACAAGTGCTTTATGGCAACAAGGACTAGAAAAATACCAAAAACAAGACTATAAAGGTGCTATTGAGGATTTTACGGCAATTGTGACTATTAAACCCGATGATGCTCTGACTTACTACCAAAGAGGTCATGCCTACGCTCGCCTAGAAGATTTTAATCAGGCTCTGGCCGATTACAATCAAGTCATTGCCCTACAACCAGAATTGGCATCGGTTTACAATGATCGAGGGGCGATACAAGTTCATTTAGGCAATTTGCGCGATGCCTTGATTGATTACGAGCGAGCTTTGCAGATCGATGGCAACCTACCGATAGTGTACTTGAATCGAGGCCTACTTTATCAGCAGATCGGAGAAGTCGAAAAGAGCAAAAAAGATTATCAACGAGTTGTGGCGATCGCTCCTGATGTAGCCATGGCAAGTTACAGCAAGGGTTTGGCTCCGATGACCTTGGCGCAATCGCCGGCATTGGTTAATATTCATCTAGAACGGGCTTTGGCACATTGGAATTTAGAGCAAATTGATTTAGCGTTCAAAGATATCGAGCAAGCTCTGGCAGTTGATGCTAATGGGAAATCAGCCTATGTATTGCGGGGTAGTTTGTACTACGCTCGCAAGGAATGGTCTAAAGCCCTAGCAGATTATAATCAAGTCCTGAAGCTCGATCCCAATCATGCTAATGCTTTGTATAACCGTGCTTGGACAAAATACAACATGGGTAACAAAAAAGAGGCTTTCGCTGATTTTCAAACCGTTGCTACTCTTTATCAACAGCAGGGAAAAACCCAAGAGGAGAGAGAAGTACGCCAATTGATCGAAAGATTAACTAAACAAGAAGATTAATTTCTCTGAAAATAGTGATGACAAAGATGGGATGTAGGAGGGTATGATTGTAGGGGCGAATTGTATTCGCCCTCTTTGAACAACTTCTGCTGCTCACCTATATGTGAGAGGAAATCACCAATAGGAGACGCACCTGGTTATGCCTGCTACGAATAAAGAAAAATGGTATAGTTTTATTATAAAATTGCCAAATGATAGGTTAAAATAAGACCTCTTGTAAGAATAAAAAATTGTTGTTAGGGTTAGGAGTCAGTAGCCAGTAGTCAGGAGAATTAGGAATGAATAATAATCAATTAAAATAGTCTATTTACAAATTTTATGCGATTTAATCCTTATTTTTGCCGTTCTTGACCCCTCAAAAATTAATTAGGGCTGGCTGAATAAATCTAAAAACCTTGTTGGATAAGGCTTTTAGACTTTTTTTCCCTCAAAAAGTGCCGACCATTGGAGGGATTGGGAGGAAAATTCAGGGACTTTTTCCCTATACTGGTTCACGGGGGTTTCGAGATTAGTGCTATTTCTCATAAAACCTTACTCCCGCCTACTTTTCAAGTTTTTCCTCCTGTACTTAGATGACTATTCACTATGGTGATCTGCAAGAACCCTTGAATAAATTCTCAACCCTAGTTGAATTACTCCGTTATCGGGCAAGCAGTCAACCGGAACGCCTCGCCTATATTTTTCTGCGAGACGGAGAAATCGAAGAAGCTCGTTTAACCTATGGGGAACTGGATCAAAAGGCTAGGGCGATCGCGGCTCATCTACAATCCTTAGAAGCCAAGGGCGAAAGGGGTTTACTGCTCTATCCCCCAGGACTAGATTTTATTTCAGCTTTTTTTGGTTGCTTGTATGCGGGAGTCGTCGCCATTCCCGCCTATCCACCCCGACGGAATCAAAACCTTTTGCGTTTACAGGCGATTATTGCCGATTCTCAAGCCCGATTTACCTTCACCAATGCCGCTTTATTTCCCAGTTTAAAAAACCAATGGGCTAAAGACTCTGAATTAGGCGCAATGGAATGGATTGTTACCGATGAAATTGACCATCACCTCAGGGAGGATTGGCTAGAACCAACCCTCGAAAAAAACAGTCTCGCTTTTCTACAATACACCTCTGGTTCAACGGGAACTCCAAAGGGAGTAATGGTCAGTCACCATAATTTGTTGATTAATTCAGCCGATTTAGATCGTGGTTGGGGCCATGATCAAGATAGCGTAATGGTCACTTGGCTACCGACCTTCCATGATATGGGTCTGATTTATGGGGTTATTCAGCCTTTGTACAAAGGATTTCTTTGTTACATGATGTCCCCTGCCAGCTTTATGGAACGACCACTACGTTGGTTACAAGCTCTTTCCGATAAACAAGCGACCCATAGTGCGGCCCCCAACTTTGCCTACGATCTCTGTGTACGGAAAATTCCCCCTGAAAAACGGGCTACGTTAGACTTAAGCCATTGGTGCATGGCCTTAAATGGGGCCGAACCCGTCAGAGCGGAGGTACTAAAAAAGTTTGCGGAGGCTTTTCAAGTTTCTGGTTTCAAAGCCACGGCCCTTTGTCCTGGCTACGGTTTGGCAGAAGCCACCCTGAAAGTTACGGCGGTTAGTTATGACAGTCCCCCTTACTTTTATCCCGTTCAGGCTAATGCTTTAGAAAAAAATAAGATTGTGGGAGCCACTGAAACGGATACCAATGTGCAGACCCTCGTGGGTTGCGGCTGGACAACGATTGATACTCAAATCGTCATTGTCAATCCTGAAACCCTGAAACCTTGCTCCCCTGAAATTGTCGGCGAAATTTGGGTATCAGGTTCAACAATCGCCCAAGGCTATTGGGGAAAACCTCAAGAGACTCAGGAAACCTTTCAAGCTTATTTGGCAGATACAGGAGCCGGGCCTTTTCTGCGAACAGGAGACTTGGGCTTTATCAAAGACGGTGAATTATTTGTCACAGGTCGGCTCAAGGAAATTATTCTGATTCGAGGACGCAATAATTATCCCCAGGATATTGAATTAACCGTCCAAAATAGTCATCCCGCTCTGCGTCCCAGTTGTGGGGCTGCTTTTACCGTTGAAAATAAGGGCGAAGAAAAGCTCGTGGTCGTTCAGGAAGTGGAGCGCACCTGGCTCCGTAAGGTAGATATAGACGAGGTAAAAAGAGCCATTCGTAAAGCTGTTGTCCAGGAATATGATTTACAAGTTTATGCGATCGCGCTGATCAGGACTGGCAGTTTACCAAAAACCTCTAGCGGTAAAATTCAGCGTCGTGGCTGTCGGGCCAAATTTTTAGAGGGAAGCCTGGAAATTTTGGACTAAGAAAATTTCTTGATCGGCACTTAATGTGTTAAATTCGTATATCGATTGAAACTTCGAGCAATTCTTTCTCTCCCCTTAAGTCCATGTCTCTGGATTTGAAAATTCCTTAAACTTTAACTACATTTCTCAAGAAAGCAAACTGAGTCTAATGTCCACAGAAATCCCAAACGACAAAAAACAACCGACCCTAACGGAAATTCAAAACTGGTTAGTAGCTTACATGACAGAGATGATGGAAGTGGACGAAGATGAGATTGATCTGAGCGTTCCCTTTGATGAATATGGTCTCGATTCTTCTATGGCAGTTGCTTTGATCGCTGATCTAGAGGATTGGTTAGGACGAGATTTAGATCGCACCCTGATCTACGATTATCCAACTCTAGAAAAGTTGGCTAAACAGGTTAGTGAACCCTGACATTTTGGGCTGATGGGGTGGCAAGCTGCTTGAAAATGAGACAGGTTGTGGGGTAAGGTGTAGGGAAAAAGCTTGAGACTTTTCCCGAAAGTTGGCTAAAAAATAACACTTTTAGAAAACTTGCGTTTTTTGGATCATCCTAGCAAAGATGGATGATTATAATGAGTTCTGGTAAAGTGAATTGTTCGCCAATCCAAAAACGAAGTGTCCCACTGGGGAGTATTCCCTAAAGGAATCCCATCAAGGTAATCTGACTTCTGACTTGTACCATCAAGAAAGGAAAACCTAGATGAATCCCCCAACAGCTTAACCCAGAACAACTCATTCAAGTTTATCGACTTGAGCAAACTAACAGCTTGAATTGGCCAAAACAAAAATCATTACTACTATTGAGAAATCTAAAATCATGTCGGACAGTAACCCTATTGACAATCAGCAATCCCCTAGAACTCTCAAACTGAATAATACTAATTATCGTCACAATCTCGAATCTGACTATACCGAAAAAATTGAAACCCTTGCAAAAAGTTTTGATTATGCCAGTAATAGTGAGCATCTATGGGGAGACCCCGAACTGTCGATTTTGTATGGAACTCCCCTCTATGAACAAGCTTCCGCTTCTCAAAAGTTAGCTCTCAATCATTTATATTGGGGCGCACAGTATGATTACATTGCTGCCAGTGAAGCCAGTACGATTAACTACAATCAGGTGACGGCGGGTGTCTTTGCTAAGGTCGGTGGCTACGATTCTCTTTGTTTGACCTTGGATCATGAAAGTGATCAAGAAAAGTACCATATCCATGCCTTTCAAACTATTGGTAGTAAAACAAAATTTGCTCTGTTAGGCAAACAGGCTTTTAAGCTGAAACCCAATAAAAATACTACCAGTAAAGCGGATAAAAGTAAGAAAATAACCTCAAGAGTGGGAGAACAAATTTTAAATCTTACTTCGGTTTCCTCCTACTCAGAATTGCAATATAAAGGTTTACGTTCTTTAAGTAAAGCTCTGCTCAACAACTCATCAAAGTATTATTCTTCTCATTTGCTAGATTTAGAGAAAAAAGGTGTATTTCTAAATGCTTCTAACAAAGGCTACTTTGGGGTGGCAAATCCTCAGTTTTTGCTGCAATTTTTTGCCTTTCATTGGGGCAGTTCCCCCTTTTTAGCCTGTCAGCACTATACCTATCGTTTAACGGGTAATATGGGCTTAAAAAACTATGAATATCAATATTCTCGCTATTTGAGAGAACTAGAAAGAAAAGGGGAGTTTATTCCTGTTCCTACAGCAGTTTCCCATTATCATCTTTTAGATGAAGCTTTTCATACCACGACTTCCCAATTGATTGGCCGTGATTTATACAAAGAGTTTTCTAAGCCAACAGCCTATGAACAGTTTATCGGCAATTTAGTTTTTTATCGGATGCAACAAGGCTTTTTAGGAAGTTTATCCTTGGGGATGGTGTCTATTTTCCGACAGGATGCTGCTTTTTTATCCTATTACGATAAGATTTTGCGTTCTCCTTTGTTTGGACTGTCAGCAGAGGAGTCTCTATATTGGCTAGAGAAATGTTTATGTCAAGAGCATCAGGGCTTCGATGTACAAGTTAAGTATCATCAAAAAATGCTGAAGAATATGTTACGTTTGACCGATAGTTTGGATTATCTATGGCCAGTTAACCGTGAAATGCGGCTCATGAAAGCTGGGGGGTCAATTGAACGGGCGATCACCAATAACATTAAAGCTTTTCTTCAATTTAAAGAAACTGTAACCGTATTAAATTAGAAAAACCGCAGTGAGGAATTTGAGAGGAATTTGAATGGAACCCATCGCAATTATTGGTCTTGGTTGCCGCTTTCCAGGGGCTGACAATCCAGAGGCTTTCTGGCAACTCATGCGAAATGGGGGGGATGCGATCACCGATATTCCTCCTGAACGTTGGGATATTGAGCGTTTCTACGATCCCACACCTGCCACTGCCAAGAAGATGTATAGTCGCCAGGGCGGTTTTCTGAAAAATGTTGATCAATTTGACCCACAATTTTTCCGAATTTCTCCCCTAGAAGCCACCTATCTAGACCCTCAACAAAGACTATTACTAGAAGTCACCTGGGAAGCCTTAGAAAATGCTGCAATTGTGCCTGAAACCTTAGCTGGTAGCCAATCAGGGGTTTTTATTGGCATCAGTGATGTGGATTATCATCGCCTAGCCTACCAAAGCTCTGCTAATTTAACGGCCTATGTGGGTACAGGCAACAGCACCAGTATTGCGGCTAACCGTTTATCATATCTGTTTGATTTGCGTGGCCCCAGTTTGGCCGTAGATACCGCTTGCTCTTCTTCCCTCGTCGCCGTTCACCTGGCCTGTCAGAGTTTGCAAAATCAAGAATCGAACCTCTGCTTAGTGGGGGGAGTTAATCTCATTTTGTCGCCAGAGACAACCGTTGTTTTTTCCCAAGCGAGAATGATGGCCCCCGACAGTCGTTGTAAAACCTTTGACGCAAGGGCCGATGGTTATGTGCGCTCGGAAGGCTGTGGAGTAGTCGTACTTAAACGTCTTAGGGATGCCATTCAGGACGGCGATCGCATTTTAGCAGTGATTGAAGGTTCGGCGGTGAATCAGGATGGTTTAAGTAATGGACTCACAGCCCCTAATGGCCCTGCTCAACAGGCGGTGATTCGTCAGGCCCTGGCAAATGCCAGGGTAAAACCGGCCCAGATTAGCTATGTCGAAGCCCATGGCACGGGGACAGAATTGGGGGATCCGATCGAAGTTAAATCTCTGAAAGCGGTTTTGGGTGAAAAGCGATCGCTCGATCAAACCTGTTGGCTCGGTTCTGTTAAAACTAATATTGGTCATTTAGAAGCGGCGGCGGGAATGGCGGGTCTGATTAAAGTCGTTCTCTGCCTACAACACCAAGAAATTCCCCCTAATCTCCACTTTAAAACCCTTAATCCCTATATTTCCCTAGCTGACACAGCTTTTGCGATTCCCACTCAGGCTCAACCCTGGCGGACCAAACCCCCTAAGCCTGGTGAAAACGGTGTCGAACGACGTTTAGCCGGTATCAGTTCCTTTGGGTTTGGGGGGACAAATTCCCATGTGATTCTTAGCGAAGCTCCTGTCACCGTTAAAAATAATCAACAAAATGGGCAGAAGTTGATAGAACGTCCCTGGCATTTGCTGACTTTATCTGCCAAGAATGAAGAAGCCTTAAAAGCCTTAGTCCATTGTTATCAAAAGTATTTAGCTGATCATCATGAAATTCCTCTCGCTGATGTTTGTTTTACGGCCAATAGTCGGCGATCGCACTTTAATCATCGTTTAGGAGTAGTGGCTAGAGATCGCTTAGAAATGTTGCAGAAGTTAGAGAACTTTAGTAACCAAGAAAGGATGAGAGAACCGAAGAGTATTAACAAAAAGAAAAAACCTAAAATTGTTTTTCTATTTGCCGGTCAAGGTTCTCAATATGTAGGTATGGGTCGTCAACTGTACGAAACCCAACCCATCTTTCGCCAAACCTTGGATCGCTGTGCTGAAATCCTGCGACCCCATTTAGATCAACCCCTCTTAGAAATTCTTTATCCTGCTGACCCAGAAGCCGAAACAGCGAGTTTTTACCTAGAGCAGACTGCCTATACCCAACCCACTTTATTCGCATTCGAGTATGCCCTAGCACAGTTATGGCGTTCCTGGGGAATAGAACCGGCGGCAGTAATTGGTCACAGTGTCGGTGAATATGTGGCGGCTACTGTTGCCGGAGCCTTAAGTCTAGAAGAAGGGTTAACACTGATTGCCAAACGGGCAAAACTGATGCAATCTCTCCCCAAGGATGGGGCAATGGTTGCTGTCTTTGCCGCAGAAGAGCGGGTTAAAGCTGTTATTGAGCCTTATAGGACTGATGTAGCTATCGCTGCTGTTAATGGACCAGAAAATTTTGTTATTTCAGGAAAAGCGCCGATTATTGCTGAGATTATCATTCATTTAACCGCAGAAGCAATAGAAGTCCGTCCTTTGAAAGTTTCCCATGCTTTTCACTCGCACCTGTTGGAGCCAATTTTAGATTCCTTAGAACAGGAAGCTGCTGCTATTTCCTCCCTACCTCTGCAAATTCCCTTAGTTGCTAATTTAACGGGGGAAGTTTTACCAGAAGGAGCAATCATTGACGCTCGTTACTGGCGAAATCATGCACGCAACCCTGTACAATTTTATGCCAGTATCCAAACGCTGATCGAGCAGAAATTCAGTCTTTTTTTAGAAGTCAGTCCGAAACCGACTTTATCTCGATTGGGTCAACAATGTTGTCCAGAAACATCAGCTACCTGGCTATTTTCCCTCGCCCCTCCTCAAGAAGAAGAACAAAGCCTGCTAAATAGTTTGGCGATTCTCTATGATTGCCAAGGGGCAAAAATAAACTGGGAAGGTTTTCATGTAAACTATTCACAAAATTTACTGGCCTTACCGACCTATCCTTTTCAACGTCAACGCTATTGGCTTGAAACCATTAAACCGACTTCTGAAGAAACAACCATGACGACCAATGCCACTAATGTCCAAGCTATCTCCAGCAATCAAAAACAACAGGAGATTCTAATCACATTGCAAACCCTAGTGGGGAATTTACTGCAATTGTCCCCTGCTGATGTCAATGTTCATACACCTTTCCTGGAGATGGGGGCAGATTCCATTGTCATGGTTGAGGCGGTCAGACGGATTGAAAATACCTATAACGTTAAAATTGCTATGCGTCAGTTATTTGAGGAGTTATCAAATTTAGATGCTTTAGCTATTTATTTGGCTCAAAATCTGGCTAATGATTTCCAAAATACTCAAGTTAATACCGAGGTGTTTTCTGCGCCCATTGCCTGCTCAAATAACCGATCGCCCAATGTCGTGCTGAGTTCTAATACCAACGGCTTTCAAGGTCAAACGGCTTCTCCAAAGGTTTCGGCGATCGCCCCCCTTGCAGGAATGGGAGGAGCAGGGGGAATGGGAGGAGTTGAAGTGCCTCAAGTTTCTGTGCCACAAACCAGTGCGGTAACAGCCTCAGGTTCAACCGTTTCTAGTTCTGCCCTGGAAAACATTATGGGTCAACAGCTACAACTGATGGCCAAACAGTTAGAGGTCTTGCAAACGGCCAATTTTGCCCCGACGACTCCCCGAACCACAGAAAATTCCCCATCTTCTGTCAGTCAAAATAGGTCAAACGGACTTACACAACAGTTAATTCCCCCCCAGCAATTAGCGGCGAACCTAGAGCCAATAGCCAGTCGCACCCGTCAAACCAGCAATCAAGCTTCTGCTCCTAAACCGACAGTAACAGCCACTCCCTGGGGGCCGAAAAAACCACCCACAGGTGGATTAACTCCCCAACAACAGCAACATCTAGAGGCATTAATTGCTCGCTTTACGGAACGTACCAAAACCTCTAAGCAAATTGTGCAACGTGATCGCCCGCGTTTAGCAGATAGTCGAGCCTCGGTCGGATTCCGTATGTCCATTAAAGAGATGCTCTATCCCATTGTGGCCCAACGTTCTCAAGGATCAAGAATTTGGGATGTGGACGGTAATGAATATATTGATATGACGATGGGGCAAGGGGTAACGCTGTTTGGGCATCAACCAGACTTCATTATGTCGGCCCTACAAAGCCAACTCACTGAAGGCATTCATCTCAATCCGCGATCGCCAATTGTGGGAGAAGTGGCCGCCTTAATTTGTGAACTAACAGGAGCCGAACGAGCTTGTTTTTGCAACTCTGGAACCGAAGCCGTAATGGCCGCTATTCGTATCGCCAGGGCAACAACAGGTCGGAGTAAAATTGCCATCTTTGAAGGCTCCTATCATGGCCATGCGGACGGAACCCTTTTTAGAAACCAAATTATTGATAATCAACCCCACTCCCTTCCCCTAGCTCTAGGGGTTCCCCCCAGCCTTGGTTCCGATGTGGTGGTATTAGACTATGGCGGTGCGGAGGCTTTGGATTATTTAAAAAGCCAGGGACAGGATTTAGCGGCGGTCTTAGTAGAACCGATTCAAAGTGGCAATCCTTTACTACAACCCAAGCAATTTCTCCAAAGTCTGCGGCAAATTACCAGTCAAATGGGCATTGCCCTGATTTTTGATGAAATGATTACGGGTTTTCGATCGCACCCAGGGGGAGCGCAAGCTTTATTTGGAGTACGGGCGGATATTGCCACCTATGGCAAAGTAGTTGCGGGAGGAATGCCCATTGGAGTTATTGCAGGTAAGGCCCATTATCTGGACAGCATTGACGGGGGAATGTGGCGTTATGGCGATAAATCCTATCCTGGGGTGGACAGAACCTTTTTTGGGGGAACCTTTAATCAGCATCCGTTAGCAATGGTAGCGGCTAGGGCTGTCCTGACCCATTTAAAGGAGCAGGGGCCAGGTCTGCAACAACAATTAACTGAACGCACTGCGGCCTTAGCCGATACACTGAATCATTATTTTCAAGCCGAAGAAGTTCCCATTAAAATCGAACAGTTTAGTTCTTTCTTCCGGTTTGCCCTCTCTGGCAATTTGGATTTACTTTTCTATCACATGGTAGAAAAAGGTATTTATGTCTGGGAATGGCGTAAACATTTTCTTTCAACCGCCCATACGGAAGCCGATCTTGCCCAATTTGTCCAAGCGGTTAAAGATAGCGTTGCAGAATTGCGTCAAGGAGGTTTTATCCCCGCAAAAAAGCCTTCCTGGTCAATGCAAAGGCCTCAAACTGATCCCCCCCTAACCCCCCTTGATAAGGGGATTGATCCCCCCCTAACCCCCCTTGATAAGGGGATTGATCCCCCCCTAACCCCCCTTGATAAGGGGGGAGATGTTGATGTCACCCTTGATAAGGGAGGAAATTCTCATTCTGTTAGGGACAGTCAGTTAGGGAAAGTGATCGGGTCTCAAGTCCCCAAAACTATACAGTTTAGCCTCTACTACTTTGGTAGCTATGAAGCGGAATTTAACCCGAATAAATATAACTTACTGTTTGAAGGAGCTAAATTTGGCGATCGCGCTGGTTTTACAGCCCTTTGGATTCCTGAACGTCATTTCCACGCTTTTGGTGGTTTTTCTCCCAATCCCTCGGTTTTGGCGGCGGCTTTAGCACGGGAAACCCAACAAATTCAACTGCGATCAGGCAGTGTGGTTTTACCGCTACACAATTCCATCCGAGTCGCCGAAGAATGGGCAGTGGTGGACAATCTTTCCCAGGGCCGTGTCGGTATTGCTTTTGCATCGGGTTGGCATCCCCAGGATTTTGTCTTGGCTCCCCAGTCCTTTGGCCAACATCGGGAATTGATGTTCCAAGAAATTGAAACCGTCCAGAGACTTTGGCGAGGGGAAGCGATCGCCGTACCCGACGGAAAGGGTCAAACGGTAGAGGTTAAAACCTATCCCCAACCGATGCAGTCCCAGTTACCCAGCTGGATTACTATTGTCAATAATCCCGATACCTATATCAGAGCAGGGGCGATCGGTGCTAATATCCTTACCAATCTGATGGGGCAAAGCGTGGAAGATTTAGCTCGTAATATTGCTCTATATCGTCAATCTTTAGCAGAGCATGGTTATAATCCCGCGTCGGGAACGGTGACAGTTCTCCTGCATACTTTTGTTGGCAATGATTTAGAGCAAGTTCGAGAACAGGCTCGCCAACCCTTTGGGCAATACCTCACCTCCTCTGTCGGACTCTTGCAGAACATGGTCAAGAGCCAGGGCATGAAAGTGGATTTTGAACAATTAAGAGAAGAAGATCGGGACTTTCTCCTCGCTTCTGCCTATAAACGCTATACAGAAACCAGTGCTTTAATTGGCACACCCGAATCCTGTCGTCAAATTATTGATCATTTGCAGTCCATCGGTGTGGATGAAGTGGCTTGTTTTATTGATTTTGGGGTAGATGAACAAACAGTTTTGGCCAATTTACCCTATCTCCAGTCCCTAAAAGACTTATATCAACCTCATCTCCCCCCTTATCAAGGGGGGTTAGGGGGGGATCAATCCCCTTATCAAGGGGGGTTAGGGGGGGATCAAGTCCCTTATCAAGGAGAGTTAGGGGGGGATCAATCCCCTTATCAAGGGGGGTTAGGGGGGAATCAAGTCCCTCTCACCGAAGCCCAGCGACAACTGTGGATTTTGGCTCAATTAGGAGACAACGGCTCTGTGGCCTATAACCAATCAGTGACATTGCAATTAAGTGGCCCATTAAATCCCGTCGCAATGAATCAAGCTATTCAACAAATCAGCGATCGCCATGAAGCGTTACGAACCAAAATTAATGCCCAGGGAGATAGTCAAGAAATACTGCCCCAGGTCGAGATTAACTGCCCTATTTTAGACTTCAGTGCTGACCAAGTTTCGGCTCAACAGCAAGCAGAACAATGGTTAAAAGCGGAAAGTGAAAAACCCTTTGATTTGAGCCAGGGTTGTCTGGTGCGTTGGCATCTACTCAAATTAGAACCAGAATTACATTTGTTAGTATTAACAACCCATCATATTATTGCTGACGGTTGGTCAATGGGAGTAATCCTGCGGGAATTGGGAGAGTTATATTCAGCCAAATGTCAGGGGGTTACAGCTAATCTTAAAACCCCAAAACAGTTTCGAGAATTGATTGAATGGCAAACCCAGTCCAGTCAAGGGGAAGAACTGAAAAAACAGCAAGCTTATTGGTTAACAACCCTTGTCAATCCGACCGTTTTGCATTTACCCACTGACAAACCTCGTCCAGCTTTACCCAGTTACCAAGCCAATCGTCAAAGTCTAACTTTAGATAGCCAATTTACAGAAAAACTAAAGCAATTTAGTCGTAAACAGGGCTGTACTTTTTTAATGACACTGTTATCAGTTTATAACATTCTCATTCATCGTTTGACGGGACAGGATGATATTCTGGTGGGTCTGCCAACGTCTGGACGTGGCCTTTTAGATAGTGAAGGAATGGTGGGTTATTGCACCCATTTTTTACCAATTCGCAGTCAATTAGCAGGTAATCCCACTTTTGCTGATTATCTCAAACAAATGCGGGGGGTTTTGTTATCAGCCTATGAACATCAGGACTATCCCTTTGCCCTCTTGCTCAATCAGTTAGATTTACCGCGTAATACCAGTCGCTCTCCTTTAATTGATGTCAGTTTCAATTTAGAACCAGCCATTAATTTACCTAAAATGAAGGGATTAGAGGTTAGTTTACTGCCTCAAAGTATTAGTTTTAAAGATCGAGATTTGCATTGGAATGTGACAGAAATAGGCGGAGAAGCTCTAATTGACTGTGACTATAATACAGATTTATTTAAAGATGAAACGATTCAGCGTTGGTTGGGTCATTTCCAAACCTTACTTGAGGCAGTTATTAATGATCCGCGACAAAATTTGCGGGAATTGCCCTTATTAAGTCCTGCTGAACGACAACAGTTATTAGTGGATTGGAATAATACCAAGACCGACTATCCCCAAGATCAGTGCATTCATCAATTATTTGAAGCGCAAGTTGAACGGACTCCTGATGCGATCGCGGTTATTTTTGAAAACCAAAAATTAACCTACAGTGAATTAAATAGTCGAGCCAATCAGTTAGCCCATTATTTACAAAGTTTAGGAGTTGGGCCAGAGGTCTTAGTCGGCATTTCCGTAGAACGTTCTTTGGAAATGATTGTTGGCTTATTAGGGATTCTCAAGGCGGGAGGAGCTTATGTGCCTCTTGATCCTGACTATCCCAATGAACGTCTTCAGTTCATGTTAGAAGACTCTCAAGTGAAAGTCTTAATAACTCAAGAGAAGTTATTAGAATCCATTCCTGACCAGCAACTACAGATTATCTGTTTGGATAGACAATGGGAAAAAATTGCTCAAGAGAGTATATCAAACCTTGAAAGCGGCGCGAAACCAGATAATTTAACCTACATTATCTATACATCAGGCTCCACAGGTCAACCTAAAGGAGTTTTAGTTAATCACGCCAATGTCGTGCGACTGTTTGCAGCAACGGACTCTTGGTATCATTTTAATTCTCAAGATGTCTGGACTTTATTCCATTCCTACACTTTCGACTTTTCTGTCTGGGAAATGTGGGGGGCATTACTCTATGGTGGCCGATTAGTAATAGTGCCTTATTTGGTTAGTCGTTCCCCCCTATTATTTTTAGAATTGTTGTGTCAAGAGAAAGTCACCATTCTTAATCAAACTCCTGCGGCCTTCCGTCAGTTAATTCAAGCGGAACAGGCAACAGATCACGGTTTAAGTTTACGCTTGGTAATTTTTGGAGGAGAAGCTTTAGAAATCAACAGTTTACAGCCTTGGTTTGAACGACACGGCGACCAAGTTCCCATATTGGTCAATATGTACGGAATTACAGAAACTACTGTCCACGTTACTTATCACCCGTTAAGTATGACTGACTTAAATAACACGGGTAGTGTCATTGGTCGTCATCTTCCCGACTTGCAGGTATATTTACTGGATAAATATTTACAACCTGTACCGATTGGAGTACATGGAGAGATGTATGTGGGCGGTGCAGGAGTAACAAGAGGTTATCTCAATCGTCCTGAATTGACCACAGAGCGATTTATTCCTAGCCCTTTTGATCCCCCCCTAACCCCCCTTAAAAACGGGGGAGAGCAACCATCAAAACTCTATAAAACGGGAGATTTAGCTCGTTATTTACCCGATGGTGATATTGAATATCTGGGACGCATTGATAATCAAGTCAAAATTCGCGGTTTTCGGATTGAGTTGGGAGAAATTGAGGCTGTTTTGCTTTCCCATCCCCAGGTACGAGAAGCGGTGGTTTTGGTGAATGAAAGCGATCGCCCCGAAGATCGGGCTTTGGCAGCCTATGTTGTCCTTAATGATCCTGCTTGTACGACTCAATCATTACGAGAGTTTGTTAAACAGCAGCTTCCCGACTATATGGTTCCCGTTTATTGGCTGGTGCTGGAAAATTTACCGTTAACCAGCAATGGCAAAATTGATCGTCGGGCTTTACCGTTGCCCAATCCAGAGTTACATCGTTCGGTAGATTATGTGGCTCCCAAAAATCCTACCCAGGAGGCGATCGCTGCTATTTTTGGTCAAGTTTTAAAACTGGAAAAGGTGGGAATTGATGATAACTTTTTTGAGATCGGCGGTAATTCTTTGCAAGCCACTCAGGTTATTTCACGGTTACGAGAAAGTTTTGCCCTAGAGTTGCCCCTGCGTCGCCTATTTGAACAACCGACTGTGGCGGATTTGGCTTTAGCCGTGACGGACATTCATGCCACTTTACAAAAATTACAAACCCCTATTGATGATTTATCAGGCGATCGCCAGGAGATCGAAATATGAAATCCATTGAAACCTTTTTGTCAGATTTAGCCAATCAAGATATTAAACTCTGGATGGACGGCGATCGCCTGCGTTGTAATGCGCCCCAGGGCCTATTGACCCCAGAGATTCAAACAGAACTGAAAAACCGTAAAGCAGAAATCATTCACTTTCTCAGTCAACTGGGTTCAGAGGAGCAAATTAATCCTAGAACCATCCTTCCCATTCCTCGCGATCGCCAATTACCCCTCTCCTTTGCCCAGTCGCGACTCTGGTTCTTGTATCAATTAGAAGGAGCCACGGGAACCTATAACATGACAGGGGCCTTGAGTTTAAGCGGGCCTCTTCAGGTAGAAGCTCTCAAACAAGCTCTAGGGTCAATAATTCAACGTCACGAGCCATTGCGTACCAGGTTTCAGACGGTTGACGGGGTTCCCGTGCAGGTGATTGATCCCTATCCTGTTTGGGAATTGGCGATGGTTAATTTGGCTGGAAAGGAGACAGAAGCCGAAAAATTAGCCTATCAGGAATCCCAAACCCCCTTTGATTTAACCCAGAGTCCTTTACTGAGGGTAAAACTCCTCAAATTGCAGCCAGAAAAGCATATTTTATTAATTAATATGCACCATATTATTTCTGATGGCTGGTCAATCGGTGTTTTTATTCGTGAATTGTCCCATCTCTATGGGGCTTTTGTTGCGGGTAAAGAACCAACTTTACCGATTTTACCAATTCAGTATGCGGATTTTGCCGTTTGGCAGCGAGAGTGGTTACAGGGTAAAGTTTTGGCGGCTCAATTGGAATATTGGAAGCGACAATTAGCGGCTGCTCCTCCTCTGTTAGAACTGCCCACCGATCGCCCTCGTCCTGCGATCCAAACCTTTCAAGGCAAGACAGAAAGATTTCAGCTAGATAGTAAACTGACTCAACAATTGAAAACCTTAAGTCAACAGTCGGGTTGTACTTTGTTTATGACTTTGTTGGCCGCTTTTGGGGTGGTTTTATCCCGTTATAGTGGCCAGACTGATATAGTCATTGGTTCAGCGATCGCCAACCGTAATCGTCGAGAAATTGAGGGGTTAATTGGCTTTTTTGTTAACACTTTGGCGTTGAGGTTAGATTTATCAGAAAAACCTAGCTTTGCCGCTTTCTTAAAACAAGTACAGGCGGTCACTCAGGATGCCTATGAGCATCAAGATTTGCCCTTTGAGATGTTAGTAGAAGAATTACAGCTAGAGCGCAAATTAGACCGTAATCCTTTGGTACAGGTGATGTTTGCCCTTCAAAATGCTGCTAATGAAACCTGGAATTTACCTGGGTTAACCATTGAAGAAATGTCTTGGGAACTTGAGCCTGCTCGTTTTGATCTAGAGGTTCATTTATCAGAAGTAAACGACGGCATAGCTGGATTCTGTTGCTACAACATTGACCTATTTGATGGCGCGACTATTATACGTCTATTAGAACATTTTCAGAATCTTCTCAGGGCGATTATTGTTAATCCTCAAGAGTCGGTCAGCCTATTACCTTTATTGTCAGAACAGGAACAAAAGCAACTTTTAGTAGATTGGAACCAAACCCAAGCCGATTATCCTAAAGATAAGCTTGTCCATCAGTTATTTGAAGCTCAAGCAGTCAGTCAGCCAGAGGCGATCGCGCTCATCTTTGAAAATCAAGCTTTAACCTATAGAGAATTAAACAATCGTGCCAATCAGTTAGCCCACTATCTTCAGTTATTAGGGGTTAGTCAAGAACAAATCGTCGGAGTCTATTTTGACCGTTCTTTAGAGATGGTAATCGGACTTTTAGGGATTCTCAAAGCAGGAGCGGCCTATCTCCCTATTGATCCAGAATATCCCTCAGTACGCACCCAATTTATCCTCGAAGATACTCAACTTTCGCTCCTCTTAACCCAAGCGAAACTGGCAGAAAAACTCTCCCAAACTCAAACCCAAATTATCTGCCTAGATAGAAACTGGCCAGAGATTGCATCCCGGCCTCAGACAAACCCAGACCTAAAGGTAGAATCCAGTCATCTAGCCTATTGTATTTATACCTCTGGTTCCACAGGACAACCCAAAGGCGTACTAATTCCCCATCAAGCCTTACTCAATTTAATCAGTTGGCATCAACAAACTTTTCAGCTTAGTTCTTTAGATAAAACGACCCAATTAGCTGGAGTTGCTTTTGATGCTATGGTTTGGGAATTATGGCCTTCTCTCGCCGCAGGGGCTTGTATTCATCTGGTTCCCCAAAATATTTTGGTTTCACCAACAGATTTACGCGATTGGTTACTTAATCAAGAAATTACCATTAGTTTTGTGCCAACCCCTGTAGCCGAAAAATTATTATCCTTGGATTGGCCTGAGCATTCTTGCCTCAAAACCCTGTTACTGGGGGGTGACAAACTTCATTTTTATCCTGCTGCGTCCCTTCCCTTTCAGGTGATTAACAACTATGGCCCAACGGAAAATACAGTGGTTGCGACCTCTGGACTGGTCAAATCACCAACGTTCGATCACTTTTCGGCCCCGACCATCGGTAAGGCGATCGCCAACGTCCAAATCTATTTACTAGACCAAAACCTACAACCTGTACCGATTGGTGTACCAGGAGAATTACATTTAGGCGGAGCAGGGTTAGCACGAGGTTATCTCAATCGCCCTGAGTTAACGGCTGAAAAATTTATTGCCAATCCCTTTGATCCCCCCCTAACCCCCCTTGATAAGGGGGGAGAAGAACCCTCAAAACTCTATAAAACGGGAGACTTAGCCCGTTATTTACCCGATGGCAATGTAGAATTTTTGGGACGTATTGACAATCAGGTAAAAATTCGGGGTTTTCGCATCGAAATTGGAGAAATTGAAACCGTTTTAAGTCAATATTTCCTCTTAGCTGAAAGTGTAGTCGTTGCCAAGGAAAATAATACTGGGGATAAACGCCTCGTTGCTTACCTGGTTCCCGCCCTGCAAAATGAGGCCCTACCAGAGCAATTAGCCCAATGGCAAAGTGAATATATCAGTGATTGGCAAAGTCTCTATGAAAGAACCTATAGTCAAGGGCAAGATAACCTAGCTGATCTCACTTTTAATATCACGGGTTGGAATAGCAGTTATACTCGTCAACCCCTTCCTGCTTCAGAAATGCGAGAGTGGGTCGAAAATACTGTTAGTCGCATCTTGGCTTTCCAACCAGAGCGCGGTTTAGAAATTGGTTGTGGTACAGGTTTGTTACTCTCCAGGGTAGCAAAGCATTGTCTTGAATATTGGGCAACGGATTATTCCCAGGGGGCGATAAATTATGTTGAACAGGTTTGCAATGCCGTTGAAGGTTTAGAACAGGTTAAGTTAGTCTGTCAAACGGCGGATAATTTTGAGGGCATTCCCCCGCGTCAATTTGATACCGTCGTCTTAAATTCGATTATTCAGTATTTTCCCAGTGTGGATTATCTGTTACAGGTACTGGAAGGGGCGATCAATGTCATTGGCGAGCGAGGTCAGATTTTTGTCGGGGATGTGCGGAGTTTACCGCTATTAGAGCCATATCATGCGGCTGTGCAATTAGCCCAAGCTTCTGATTCCAAAACCGTTGAACAATGGCAACAACAGGTGCGTCAAAGTGTAGCAGGTGAAGAAGAACTGGTCATTGATCCCACATTTTTCCTGGCTTTAAAACAACATTTTTCTCAAATTAGCTGGGTGGAAATTCAACCCAAACGGGGTGTAACTCACAATGAGTTAACTCAATTTCGCTATGATGTCACTCTCCATTTAGAGCCTATCAATAATCAATCATTATTGAGCAGTAATCCAACGGTAATTACCTGGTTAAATTGGCAACTTGAGCAACTGTCTTTAACACAAATTAAAGATAAATTATTGACAGAAAAACCTGAATTTTGGGGAATTCGTGGTATTCCTAATCAGCGAGTTGAACAGGCTCTAAAAATTTGGGAATGGGTGGAAAATGCCCCTGATGTTGAAACGGTTGAACAACTCAAAAAACTTCTCAAAGAACGAGTAGATACTGGTATTAATCCTGAACAGGTTTGGCAGTTAGCTGAGTCTTTAGGTTACACCGCTCACCTTAGTTGGTGGGAAAGTAGTCAAGACGGTTCCTTTGATGTCATTTTTCAGCGTAATTCAGTGTCAGAAGCCGTTTCAAAGCTTGCTTTTTGGGATGAAAAAGCCCTTAAAACAAAACCCTGGACTGATTACACTAACAACCCTCTGCGTGGTAAGTTAGTCCAAAAATTAATTCCTAAAGTACGAGAATTTCTGCAAGAAAAGCTACCCAGTTATATGGTTCCCCAGGCGTTTGTGTTGCTGGATTCCCTTCCTTTGACTCCCAATGGCAAGGTGGATCGTAAAGCATTGCCTTCTCCTGATGCGACGACTCGTAATTTGGCTAACAGTTTTGTCTTACCCCGCAATCCGATTGAAGCTCAACTTACTCAAATTTGGAGTGAAGTTTTGGGACTGGAACGTATTGGTGTTAAGGACAACTTTTTTGAATTGGGAGGACATTCTCTCTTGGCTACCCAGGTATTATCGAGAATTAATTCAGCTTTTAAACTTGATCTTTCTGTGCAAATTATGTTTGAATCACCGACGATTGCGGGCATTGCAAGCTATATTCAGGCCGTGGAATGGGCTGCCCAGGATAGCTCAGAGAGAAAGTTAAATCATGAAAATACTGAGGTAGTGGAGTTCTAAGTTATGACGAAAACGATTGTTAAATTTATCTGCTATCTACGGGATTTAGGCATTACTTTAGAAGCTGATGAAAACCGCCTCCGCGCTCAGGCTCCTGAAGGTGTTTTAACTGCTACCCTCCGTCAAGAAATTGGCGATCGTAAACCCGAATTACTACAATTTTTACAACGGGCTAAACAGTCTAAAAGTACCGATTATTTGCCCATTCAACCTGTTGCTAGAGACGGCCATTTACCTCTCTCTTTTGCTCAACAGCGTTTATGGTTTTTACATTATCTTTCTCCTGATAGTCGTTCCTACAATACCCTGGAAATATTGCAAATTGAGGGGAATCTTAATCTGGCTGTGCTAGAGCGAAGTTTGGGGGAATTAATTAACCGCCATGAAATTTTTAGGACAACATTCCCTACTGTTTCAGGGGAACCTATTCAGGCGATTGCGCCTCCTAGTTCTTTTTGCTTAAAGGTTGATAATTATCAGGATTTATACCCCAATGAACAATCCGCTAAAATTCAACAAGTAGCAGAACTAGAAGCAGGACAAGCTTTTGATTTAACAGTGGGGCTACTGATTCAGTTTAAGCTATTGCAATTGAGTCCCCAGAAGTCGGTGCTACTGTTGAAAATGCACCATATTATCTATGATGGTTGGTCTTTTGGGATTCTGATTCGGGAATTATCGGCTCTATACGAAGCCTTTCTCAACAACTTAAGCAATCCTCTACCTCCGTTGTCTATTCAGTATGCAGATTTTGCAGTTTGGCAACGTCAATATCTCTCAGGTGAGGTCTTAGATAAACAACTCAAATATTGGCAAGAACAGTTAGCAACAGTCCCTCCTGTTCTCACCTTGCCAACGGATCGGTCTCGTCCAGCAGTGCAAAGTTTTCGGGGCGGAGTTGAACGTTTTCAACTGGATCAAAATGTCACTCAAAGTCTTAAAAAGTTAGGTCAAGATCATGGCGCAACCCTCTTTATGACGTTGTTGGCCGCTTTCGCCGTTTTGCTATCTCGTTATAGTGGTCAATCAGATCTGCTGGTAGGTTCTCCGATCGCCAATCGTAATCAAGCAGCGATCGAACCTTTAATTGGCTTTTTTGCTAACACTTTGGCTTTAAGAATTAATTTATCAGAAAATCCCAGTTTTTTAGAATTATTAGAACAAGTTAAACAGACAACTTTAGAGGGTTATGCTCACCAAGACCTACCCTTCGAGATGTTAGTAGAAAAGCTACAACTTGACCGTGATTTGAGCAGAAATCCTTTAGTACAAGTCATGTTTGCGCTACAAAATACCTCTCAAGATACTTGGAATCTTTCGGGTTTAAGTATTGAAAGTTTATCTTTATCAGTGGAAGAAACTGTCAGATTTGATCTAGAAGTAAACTGCTGGCAAAATTCAGAAGGTTTAGCAATAGATTGGATTTACAGCAGAGATTTATTTGACACTGCAACAATTGCAAGAATGGGAGAACATTTTCAAAATTTAGTTCAGGCAATCATACTCAATCCAAAAGCTACAGTTAAAGAACTTCCTTTATTAACACCCAAGGAACGTGAGCAATTATTAATATCTTGGAATAATAGCAAGACTGATTATCCTCAAGAGCAGTGTATTTATCAATTATTTGAAGCACAAGTTGAACGGACTCCAAAGGCGATCGCAGTGGTATTTGAGGAGCAATCATTAACATACACTGAATTAAACCATCGCGCTAATCAGTTAGCCCATTATTTACAAACTTTAGGCGTGGGAGCAGAAGTCTTAGTCGGTATTTCCCTAGAACGTTCTTTAGAGATGATTATCGGCTTATTAGGGATTCTCAAGGCGGGTGGTGCTTATCTCCCTCTTGCTCCTGACTATCCCACTGAACGTCTTCTATTTATGTTAGAAGATAGTCAAGCTTCTTTTTTGATTACCCACAGTTCTTTATTAGCAAAATTGCCTCCCTATCAAGCA
>NZ_JADBTB010000039.1:0-2907 GCF_020246405.1 Microcystis sp. M083S1 | reverse complement strand
GAGGGGGTCAATTACCTAATTTTCAGGGAAAAAGTAGCTGAATTTCCCCCTGATCACTCCCATATCTGGTACTTTTGGATTTCAAAAAAGGCTAAAAGTCTTATCCAGCAAGGTTTTTAGATTTATTCAGCAGACCCTAAGTAGCTGGTTATAATTACGGCAATTCAAAAATGAAACGCATCGGCCTCAAGAGTTGACAGAAAAAGGCTCATCAGGTATTGTCCGATCAATACAACATTAAAAACTGCCTCGCTTCGATCGCCTTGTCAGTCGGGATAGACCGTTCAAAAACAGCAACCAAACCACCACCACCAACCAATGCAGCACCGAGATCGTCCAGAGAGAACCGGTCAGCCAATAGACAACGGTGCAAGTTAATCCCAATAAAGCCGCTAAAATCAAGAAAATAGGCTGAAAAAAAGTCGGATTGCCCTTTTTGTAAAAAATAATTGCATTGAGGGGATGATAGACAGTAAAAAGAGTGATGCTGACCAAAGCAGAGAGGATCAGGTTAGCTGTGGAAGTTGCCGTTTCGGGATGGGGAATTAACAGTACCCGAAAGACGAATTCCTCCCAGAATGCCGGGAAGAAAAAACAGAAGACGAGCATCTTCAGTATCTCTAACGGTCTCCCTTCGGGGGAGCGCCAACGTAAAAAACCCGACCGAAAACCGATAGTTAGGGCGATCGCACCGTATAATCCCAATCCGATCGCCATCACCCCCCAATCCCGACCGGTAAGGGGCAGCACGATCGCTGCCAAGGTGCGACGGAGCATCGGTGCGATCATCGGCATTTCCCCGAATAACTTGGTCGGTGCGAGGGGTAAAATCTCCGGCATCGCTCCCCCGACCTGATTAGTACGGAGGAACCAGAGAGTAGCTCCTGACCGCAGGAAAATCTCGCTAATCACGTCGTTGCTGCCTCGCGGTAACATCGATCGCCAGCTTAGTAGAGCGTTGGCCAGTGTATTTTCCCGAATAAAGCCTTTGCCCCGACTATCGGTGATACCGGCGAGAATTTGGGCGTTTTGCCGCCAATCGGGCCGGATCACCCCCCGGGGAGCTAATACCCGTTCCAAACGATCGCTCAATTGTCCCAAACGTTGAAAACGCAAGGTTTCTGGGTCGTCGGCATGGGTTGTCAACCAAGCGGCGATCTGCGGATCGGTTTCAAACTGGTGGCGTAGGGTAGCGATCGTGATATAAAGGGCCTGATTCGAGTCCTGCACGCAGGAAGTCGCAGGAGTAACGCTAGAAACCCCGGTCCCGTCCCCGATCCGGTAGCGAGCCATCATGATCTCTAACTGCTTGTGGAATTCTGTCAGGGGAGACAGAGAAACCCCGCCGAAGTTATAATCCTCCAATAGGTCTAATTTCACGATCGCATCGGATAGGGGTCGGGAATTAAGCCATCCCCGCTCTAAACTACCCGTATAGTTCGCCCAACTCTGATATCCAGATAAAATCCCCTGGGGATTGTGAGCGTACACCTGATCATAATCGAGCTGCCACTGTAACTCTCCCGTCAGGGCATCCCGAATCACTTCGTAGAGAAAATAGGAAAAATGACCCGTTACCGTTCCTAATTGAATAATTTCACCTTTTTTACCGCCGATTCCCCCGAAGAGATGAATTCCTATGCCTTTATCGCCCTCTTTCCATGATTTTTTTTCACCCTCCGGCAGGACTGTTACCCGACTGGCGGTTCCTTTGCGGGATGGGGTATCGTTCCAAGTGCTGCGGGCGATGTAATCTTGGCCCGATTGCACCCCGGTCAGGGTTGCCGTCGGTTGCAGTTGAAACAGCGATCGAGGTTTGATTGCTTGAACGGTAAAGAGGTTATCCCGTCCCCGCGCACCGTAGATATACCAGCCCTCCTTTCCTTCCCTCGCCGCTGCTAACTGTCGGGGGGTCGAGATAAAACGTCCTCCGGAAACTAAGGGTTGTTGGGGAATGCGGATCACTTCCGAGCTGCCGTCGAATTGTCCACTGTCGCGGTTATAGTGTTGCACTCGGAAAAGTTCGCTCCCACAGGGGGGTGAACCGGGGCAAACCTTGGGGATGTCGCTGGGGGTTCGGGGGGGAGCTTCGCCGATAATTTTCACCAATGCCACAAAGCGCCCGGTAACGATCAAGGGCATTCGCTCCACTTGTAATGACGTTTCCCCGATTTCTGCATCGGGAAAGCTGACCACCACATCATCGAGCGGTCGCGATCCAGCCAGCGCTTGCAGTGGTCCGACCCCTGAACGACCATTCAAGCGAGTCGGTAGGATATTTCCCTGTTTTTCACTCTCGATCGCCTCTGGAGTGAAGCGAATATCCTTAGTAACCAGTCCTAAATATCGAGCCAGTGCCGGGGATTGCCGCCAACCTAAACGAACTTTTTGACCGACTAAATCTGGCTGCGGTGCTTGGTAAACCTGCAACCAAGTCCAATCTTCCCCCGGTGTCGCCGAATATTCCTCCGGTTTTGGCAAAATCAGGCGACCGATCCAGGGGGCGATCGGTTGATACCATCGCGGATCGAGGGATTGCTCTAGGGGAAAATAACCTGGTTGATTGACCGCTAACCGACTCATGATCCAGTAGTCAGCCTTGGCTTCTTCCACAGGCCGCGGACTGAACAGAAAAACCGCTAGAGCGATCGCTGCTAGGGAGAGAAGTATCCAGACAATCCGGGAAATCGTTCTTTTCATGGCATAGCTGACGCTCATAGATCGAGTCAGGTTTCTCCAGCCTACAGCGTTTAGACTAAGTAGCTGGTTATAATTAAATTAAAAATGGATTTTGCCTTTAATCCCCCCTTAATCCCCCCTTGATAAGGGGGGTGCCGATCCCCCCTTAATCCCCCCTTGATAAGGGGGGTGCCGATCCCCCCTTAATCCCCCCTTGATAAGGGGGGT
>NZ_JADBTB010000038.1:0-3666 GCF_020246405.1 Microcystis sp. M083S1 | reverse complement strand
CTAGGTAAATCGTACATCGTCGGCAGGGATTGCCGGGGGGAAAGGGAAGGGTCAGATTGGGGAATGGTGAAGGTAGGTGTAGTCATTTCAGTTATCAGTTATCAGTTATCAGTTACCACTCAGACCTCTCAAACATTGTAATACTAAATCCGTTGAGTATAGGCTACTTATGGGGACAGGCAAAAGGCAATAGGCAATAGGCAAAAGGAGCAATAGATAATCAGTTTTTAATAACCAGATTTAGTATATAGCGTTTTTCAGTCTGCTGAGGTACAAAAGTTATGGGTTTTAGGCAAAAGGCAAAAGGCAAGAAAATAGGTGTACCTCACTAGCTCAGGAAACGCTATATAACCTTGACTTGCGTTATAAATTTTCTTGGTCAGCGATAAATATCTCACATTGGGAAATTCTCGAATGGTTTGTTCGAGTTGCAAAAAATAGGCTTCAATCATTTTAATTCCTGGAGATTAGCCTCGTTTTGAAGAAGCATTTCATATAGTCCAGACCAAACTATAAAATCCGATTCATCTCCTAAAATACCTTGAGAAAATTGCTGATAAAATTCTTGGGATGTCATTTTATATTGTTTTTCCAGATCCGCTAAATCTAATTTTAGATTCAAGTTGCTTTTTTGTAGTTCGGCAATCTGATAATCAATAATACTTTGGGCAAATTTTTCTTGATCTTTGATAGAGTTTAAAATCTTTTTAAGGCGTTTTTCTGTTTCAGGCTGAACAGATAGATGAAAATCTAACATAAGTAGGTAGGCGTTAAAAATTATCAAATGCCCCCCTTATCAAGGGGGGATTAAGGGGGGATCGGCACTCCCCTTATCAAGGGGGACAGGGGGGATCGAACCCAAAATCTATCTTCAATTTAATTATAACCAGCTACTTAAGCTGTCTCATTACCACAAATCAAGCGGGTTTTTATTCTAGCAAGCGTCAGCCCTGGGGGAGAAGAATGTAAATATTTATTAAATTGTAGCTTTTAATACAATGCGGGGGGGGTAAGTGTGTATTTTGTCTTTGAGCATTCGCTGGTCATTGTTTTGGGTTGCCCTATCGCTTAACCCGAATCGAAATGTCGCGCACTTAAACCATTTACCATTAACCCTTTTTCATGAAAATAAAACAACTCGGCATTCTATCCGTCGGGGTTGCCCTGGCTACTCTGGGAACTGGTGCGGCACAGGCTGCAAGCGTGACTGTCAATAATTTTTCCTTCGAGACACCATCAAACCCTAATTTTTCACCAGTTATTACCGGTTGGACTGTGAGTAGTGGCAATGCGGGGGTTCAGCCATTCAATGCGACTCAATTTACAAGCGGAGTACCCGACGGTTCGCAGGCGGCTCTTATTGCTTTCAATGGTGGATCGATCCGTCAAGATGTAGCCGCCACTTATCAAGCCGGAACTCGATACACGCTCAATTTATTCGCAGGTATTCGTCTAGATGAACTGGGCAACTTGACCTTGCCGAACAGTACAATTTCGCTTCGCCGGAGTGATAATAATACCGTTTTGTCAAGTTTTACATTCAATCAGAGTTCCTTTTCGTCAAGAGGCGTGTTCTTATCGTTCAACACTTCTTATCTGGCGGGGATTGCCGATCAGGGTGCGGGAATTCGCATCTCTATTGACCGTCCGAATAATGGGGGGACACAATTAGTTTTCGATAACGTTACACTTAATGCGACTCCTGTTCCCGAACCCTCTAGCCTTCTTGGTTTTATCACACTGGGCAGTTTAATGTTAGGGAGTGCTGTCCGCAAAGCGAGGAAATAATGCCTACAAGGGAGAGGAGACGCGGGTTTCCTCTCTCTTTTTTTGGGGGTTATGAGTAGCATCTCAGTCACGAATTATGCTAGGATTCGCCCTAGAATGATAAAAAATCATGACTACACAAGCAACAGTAATCCAAGGCACAGCCAAAGAAATTAGAGAAGCACTGGCGCTTATACCAGATGATGAAATTGTCCGCCTTATGGTAGGTTGTCCCAGCTTATCTATTATTGCCAGAAAATTACAGCACGAGGCCGCAACTCTTGGCATAACAGCTGCGGAACACGACGCACTCATGGCATCGTTAAAAGATGATTTGTGATGCGGGTTGTTGTTGATATCTTGGAGAAGTCAGACCTTACACTTCATCGGGGTTAATTCCAAGCCCTCTGAGCCTTTCAGCCAGCCGGATGGCTTTTTGTTCAGCCTCTTGTTTCGCCAAGCGCTCTTGATTGGCAATTTGCCGTTCTTGAGCAGCGATCGCCTCTGCGTTCATCGCTCTTTCCTCAGCCGTTAGATAGCGATTTCCCGACTGGTCATACCAGTATAACCATTCCCGATACCAGGCAATATGTTCTCCTTTCTCGTAACCCAGCGCCAAGCCAATTTCTGGCAACCAAACTCGATTATTCTCACTCTCTAGAAGTTGATATTTTCCTGAGATTAATTTATATACTTCTAATCTTTGTCGGTTTTTAAATCTTCCTCTTCTGCCACTGAAAGGATTGTAGATTACATAATACAGAATCCCCAGGCTTTGGTAATTTAGAAATTTCTCCTCATACTCACTGTTATATTTCTCGGAAATTACCTCTAAAAACAAAATCGGCAAGATATACTTTTCCCCCCACAAAACATAGCTTAACCGACCTTTTTCTCCCGTATCATGGTTGACTCCAACTGCTAAGAAACCATCGGGGACAAAAGCTGATTCGTCTGGATTATAATAAACAGCCATATCTACCCCAAAATACCAATCATCTCGACCAGACCAAATTAAGGCTAATAAATTTAGCAGCAGATTGGGAATATCATTCTGTAACTGGTTGTCCACTGGAGTTTCATCGGAAGAGGGCAATTCTTCGGCGCTGGGAAGAGGTCGATTTTTGTTATAGGTGAGGTTAACCATAGCTCCTACAAGCGTGGTGTTTAATTACTGCCAATTCTAACAGAAAATTACGGTTTTAGATTTCGTTGTTTTTCTGCGATTTCTCAAAGCACTTCATCAAAACTCGGATCAAGGCTTTCTTTAATGTCATCAACCTGATTAATTTCTTGGTTAGGAGAGGCACTCAGGCACTCATGCAAGAGTCAAAGGGGAGAATAAATCAGGGGTGCTGTCCGCAAAGCTGGAAAATAATGTCTCAAGGGAGAGGAGAGGAGACGCGGGTTTCCTCTCTCTTTTTTGAGGGGTTTCATGGGAAGATCGGGAAAGCTTGCTAGGTGCAATCCCGATCATAATGAAACGAGACTCGATATTTTACCGGCTTTTTCAACAATCCCCCTCCCTTCTCTTCGATTTACTGGAAAACCCGCCAGATAATGCCACCGAATACCGCTTTGACTCCGTAGCCGTCAAAGAACCCAAATTTGAGATCGATGGCGTATTCCTGCCACCCGATAATGATAGTAGCGGGGTAATCTATTTTTGCGAAGTGCAATTTCAAAAAGACGAACGACTCTATGAAAGGGTATTTGGTGAATCATTTTTGTATTTTTATCGTCAGCGAGAACGATTTGCCGATTGGCAAATTGTTGTCATCTATCCCACCCGCAGCCTAGAACAAAGTAACACCCATCCCTACCGAGCGCTGCTCAATTGTCCTCAGGTGCATCGAATTTATCTGAAAGAATTAGGGGAAATTCAGCAGTTACCCCTAG
>NZ_JADBTB010000037.1:0-4928 GCF_020246405.1 Microcystis sp. M083S1 | reverse complement strand
CCTTAAATATTGGAAGAAAGGTAGTCGGAGAGGCCGCCTTTAGCGGGAATCCGATAGAGAGGTTCGTAGTTAACCCAGTACGGGTCAAAGCGTACAAAGCTAATTCTAGATGCAATATTTGCGTACAGAATTAGTAACTATAATGGGGCTTGACAGGTGGTATCAGTTATATCACCATAAGCGAATGCGTAATACCCGTCCTATATCTTGGATTAAAGCGGCACGGAAAGATTTTCAAAAGTTTCCCAAGGAAGCCCAAGAAATTGTACTTGACGCTTTAACTATTGCAGCAGAAGGGGCAAAATCATCCCTAACCAAGCCTTTTAAGGGGATAGGTTCTGGTGTGTTCGAGATTGCTCTACCTTTCAAGGGGGATGCCTATCGAACTATTTATGCTGTCCAGTTAGGTGAGGCTATCTGGGTGATTCATGCCTTCCAGAAAAAATCCCCAAAAGGGATCAAAACACCACAGCAAGAAGTCGAAGTTATCAAAGCACGGCTCAAGCGATTGAAGGAGGAACTCTCATGAGTGAAGAACAATTTGAACTGGTACAAGGTAGCGGGAATGTGTACCGCGATTTTGGCGATGTAGATGCGGACGTGCGACAAGCGAAAGCACTGCTTGCTGCTGAAATTATCAAGGTTCTGGAGAAGGAAGACTTATCAACCCGCGATGCTCAAGTGCGAACTGGAATTAATCACAGTGAATTTGTTCAGATTCGCCATGCTAATTTGGAACGCTTTACTATTGACCGTTTGATATCAATTTTGGGTCGTCTCAATCAACAGGTTGAAATTACTATTACGACCTATCCAAGACCGACTGATTCTTCACCAATGGCATCCTAACTGTAATTGAGTGTGGGTCGATGGGAACGACCGCGCCACCAAGCTAGTAGGGTACTAGCGATAAAAATACTCGAATAGGCCCCGGCTACAAAGCCAATAATTAAAGCTAGGGCAAAATATTTTAAGGTGCTGCCACCAAAGAGAAAAATCGCCACCAGAGGCAATAAAGTAGTCAGGGTGGTATTAATTGAACGACTTAGGGTTTGACTCACCGCATTATCGACAATTTCATCCACGGATAATTCGGGGGTATTAGCAAAATTTTCCCGGACGCGATCATAAATTACCACTGTGTCATTAACAGAAAAGCCCACAATTGTCAAGAGGGAAACCAAAAATAAACTATCCACTTCTACCCCCGCAATTAAGCCTAAAACCGCAAAGACCCCTAAAGTGATCAAAACGTCGTGCAGCAGGGCGACAATGGCAAAAAAAGCGTAATCCCGTTGAAAACGGAAGCTTAGATAGACAGCAATGCCAAAAAATGACACTAATAAAGCTAAAAATCCCGACCTAAATAATTCTTGACCGATGGTCGGTCCGACGGTATCGATTTGACTGGTTTCGGGGTCAAAGGCGCCAATTTTCTGATTTAAGGTGTCGAGTAATTTCGTTCTCTGTTCTTCTGCTAGGGTTTTAGTTCGCACCGATAAAGTATATTTATCCAACACCTGCACACTACTGTTACCCAATCCTTCCTCGTCTAAAATTCCTTGCACTTCGGCAGTAGTTAAGGGTTTCTCACAGTTATTCTTTTTGGCACAGGCTAATTCTATCTGAATTCTCGTACCACCAACAAAATCTAAACTCGGTCTCAAAGGCGCTTGAATAGTGAACCAAGAAATCACCATGGCCAAAATACTACCAATCGTCAGCAAGGCCGAGACTGTCCACCAAAAATTACGCTGTTTTGTAACGTTAAATGCCATATCGATTAAGTAACAAGGAACAAAGGAAAAAAGGGATTTGGGGAGTGGGGAGTGGGGAGTGGTAATCGGTGGGTTACGGCGAATCAGAAATTATTGGTCAACAGCATAACTTATCGTCGCCTAACCCACCCTACACCTGACTCCTGATAACTGAATTATTGGTTTACCGGTAAATTAGGGCAGAAAAGTTGCGGTTTTTGACGGACGCTGGGGACGTTTAACACGGTGATTAACAGGAGAGTGCGACTACAGGTTAAAGCGGTAAACATACTCACAGCTACCCCAATGGCTAAAGTTAAAGCAAAACCCTTGACTAATCCCGAACCCAACCAAAATAGGGCAGCACAGGCGATTAAAGTAGTGACATTACTATCAAGAATACTGGAAAAAGCCCGATAAAATCCCGACTCTACTGCCCGAAATAGGGATTTTCCGGCCCTTAATTCCTCCCGGGTACGCTCAAAAATTAGTACATTTGCATCAACTGCCATGCCGATACTGAGGATAAATCCAGCAATACCGGGTAACGTCATCGTGACTCCCACTAAGGCAAAAGCCCCCAGAGAGAGAATAGTATAGATAATCAGGGAAACATCGGCAATAATACCGGGTAAACGGTAATAAACCGCCATGAAGATTAAAACTAACAGTAAACCCACTAAACCAGCGTAGATACTGCGACGGATACTATCCTGGCCTAAAGTTGCCCCGACGGTGCGAATTTCTTCCACTTTAACGGGGAAAGGTAGAGAGCCACCGCGCAATTGAATCGCTAGATCGTTGGCAGTTTCGGCGGTAAAATTACCAGTAATCACGGCCCGGCCTCCTGTAATTCCCGTTTGGGCAAACTGCACATCAACCACAGGGGCGCTAATTAATTCATTATCAAGGAAAATCCCAATACTGCGACCAGTACCCGCGATCGCTTTAGTTAGTTCGGCAAATTTACTGCCCCCTTCCGAGTCGAAAGTAATGGCCACTTCCCAGTTAGTGCCTTGGGTGGAACTAATAGTGGCATTTTGCAGATTTTTTCCAGTTAAGTCCACCGATTCAAATAAATTTAAAATCGCCTCTTTAGATTTTTGCAGAGATTGTTCTAGTTCGGCAATTTTAGCGGCATTTTCGGGTTTATTCTCGGCTTTGAGGGCGGCTAATTCCGCTTTTTTTTGTTGAAAAATTGAATATTCAGCCCGGAATTCTCCTTCTGTACCTTGTTTTTGCTGACGAAATTCTAATTGGGCCTGAACATTTAAGTTTCTCTCAGCTTCTTTGGGATTTGTAACCCCGGGCAGTTGCACAATTACCTGATTTTTACTGTCCACAGTCTGCACTAATGATTCAGAAACACCGAGGGCATTAACGCGATTTTCAATCACATTTTGTACGGCTTTTAAATCATTAGGTTGAATGGTTTTGACGGTTTCAGTGGGTTTAACCTGAATGGTTAATTGACTACCACCGCGCAAGTCTAAACCTAACTGTAGGGGTAACTTAATCAGGACGAAGATCGAGGCAACAACCAGGCCGATGATCAGTAACAATAACCAATTTTGTCTCTGCATAACTTCAGTATCAAAAGGAGAATTTTTTAAATGCGATCACCGACCATTTTTTGGACAGCTTCGACAATTTGATTAGGTTGAATAATCGTCAATCTTTCTAGATTACCGTTATAAGGTGTGGGGATATCTTGGGAAGATAATCTTAACACGGGGGCATCTAATTCATCGAATAACTGCTCGTTAATTAAAGCAATTAACTCGGAAGCAATTCCCGCCGTTTTCATACATTCTTCCACGATAATCACCCTGTGAGTCTTGCGAATCGAAGCGGCAATCGTCTCCATATCAAAGGGTTTCAGGGAAATTAAATCGATAATTTCCGGATCATAGCCATCTTTTTCTAACTGTTTTAATGCCTGTAAACAGTGATGGCGCATCCGCGAATAGGTGAGAATGGTGATATCTTCTCCCTTGCGAACGATTTCCGCCTTATCGAGGGGTAAAAGATACTCGGTATCAGGTAAATTTTCCTTGAGATTATAGAGAAGAACGTGTTCAAAGAAAAGCACGGGGTTATTATCTCTAATCGCCGATTTTAATAAACCTTTGGCATTATAGGGAGTGGAACAAGCGACAATTTTTAGACCGGGTACCGCGTGAAAATAGGCCTCTAAACGTTGGGAATGTTCCGCACCTAATTGTCTCCCCACACCCCCCGGACCACGGATAACCATGGGGATTTTAAAATTACCGCCAGAAGTATAACGTAACATCCCAGCATTGTTGGCAATTTGGTTAAAGGCAAGCAGAAGAAAACCCATATTCATGCCTTCAATAATCGGACGCAATCCCGTCATGGCTGCCCCCACTGCCATGCCCGTAAAACTATTTTCAGCGATGGGAGTATCTAAAACCCTTAAATCGCCATATTTTTTGTAGAGATCTTTGGTAACTTTGTAGGAACCACCGTAATGACCCACATCTTCACCTAAAACAAATACTGTCTGGTCGCGGCCCATTTCCTCATCGATCGCCTGTCGCAAAGCATTAAATAATAGGGTTTCTGCCATATCAAGTCCCCGCTTACAATTCGGTCATCTTATCACTAAACTTATTATCTTACCCCTTTTCTGGCCCGAAGGAGCGGGAATTATGAATTATTAATTATGAATTATGAAGTGGGGAGATGGGGAGAGGGAATTATGAATTATGAATTATGAATTATGAAGTGGGTAGATAGGGAGTAGGTAGGTGGAGGACGTAGGTTGGGCTTCGGCCGTGAGCTTTTGCCGAACGGTTGAAGCATGAAACCCAACGCCCAATCATGTTACGCTACTGCTCCTACAAATAATTGTGCCTCCCTACTTCATAGATAATAGTCTATTCTAGTTCCCGACAATCGGCCGGCAAAGAACTAAGATCAAGATCAAGGAATCCCCTACCGTTAAAGCTGTTGACATCCTCGCCGCCGTAAAACGGACGGCGATTCCCAAACCTCACGATTTGAGTTTCTGCTTCTTTCCCGAAGGATTTTTCGCACCTGCCGCCCCAGATTTACTCTGTTCTGGTCATCAGGTCGCTCTACAGACTGACACCGCAAGCCCTGCGGCCAAAATATTTTTACTAGCGTTAATATCTCGGTCATGGT
>NZ_JADBTB010000036.1:0-12261 GCF_020246405.1 Microcystis sp. M083S1 | reverse complement strand
TGGGAGTGATCAGGGGGAAAATTGAGGTACTTTTTCCCTGAAAATTAGGTAGTTGACCACCTGAAAATCGGTAAAACCCTACACCCCACACCCCACACCCCACACCCTACCCCCAGGAAAAACTTTTTCAGCAGACCCTATTTATCTGAAAGTGCCAACAATAAAAAAATAGCAAACGCTGTGAACAACTATGTTAAAGAAAATTAATTGTCTGCGATCTCTATCCTGTTTCCTCGCTACAATCCTCTGGAGTAGTCATCTAGGGATTAACTCTAGCCTCGCTGTCAATGATAATTGTCAACTGTCCGAATCAGAAATCAAACAACAAGAAAATCTGCGTCAAACTTCGCCCCAAGAATATAACATTTTATTGCAGAAATATGCTGAACAATTGCGCTTTTGTCGGTCCCGACATTGGTTACAGGAACAGGCGATCTGGTTACGTCTCTACTCCTGTGATACCCGTCCAGGCTCGATCGAAAGTATCCTCGATCGCATCGTGGCCAAAGGTTATAATACAGTTTATCTGGAAGTTTTTGCCGATGGTCAAGTCCTATTACCTCCTAACAATAATCCCACCGTTTGGGATAGCGTCATTAAAAATCCCAGTGCCGGAAATGTCGATTTATTAGCACAGGCGATCGAACAGGGACATAAACGCGGTTTAAAGGTTTATGCTTGGTTATTTAGCCTCAATTTTGGCTATGCTTATAGCTTGAAACCCGATCGACAGGAGGTGTTAGCACGCAATGGTAAAGGACAAGATAGCACCTCTTTTGTCGATGATCAATCCCAAACTTTTGTCGATCCCTACAGTAATCAAGCGCGACAGGATTATTTAATTCTCCTAGAAGCCATTTTACAACGTCGTCCCGATGGAGTTTTATTTGATTATATTCGCTATCCCAGAGGAACAGGAGTCGATTCTGTTGCTGATGATGTCAAAGATTTATGGATTTTTAGTCCAGCATCCCGACAAGCTTTCATTAATCGAGGATTGAATAATAAGGGCAAATTTTTAATCGATCGCTATCTGACTCGTGGGCAAATTTCCCCCGATGATATCGTCGAAGCCGACCTCCTTTATCCCCAAGAAACCGCCCCTCTTTGGCAAGGAAGAATACCTTTAGAGGAGGAGATGAAACAATCAGTTAAAACCCGTTTTGATCGCCTCAAATTAGAACTTTGGTTCCTAGCGGTTGCCCATGCTGCCCAGGGTGTAATTGATTATATTAGTTATTTTTCCGCCCTAGTGGAACGTCAGGGAATTCCCGCCGGGGCAGTGTTTTTTCCTGATGGGAATCGTCTTGTGGGTAATCAAGGTTTTGATTCTCGTTTACAAGCTTGGGATAGTTTTCCCGCTTCCCTAGAATGGCATCCCATGTCCTACGCTAATTGTAACGATACCACCTGTATAGTTAATCAGATCAAAAGAGTAGTGGCAAGCAGGGGAAATCAAACTCCTGTTATCCCAGCTTTAGCGGGTTTATGGGGACAACCCTATAACAATCGTCCCTCCTTAGAAGTACAAATGGAAGCGATTCGGATCGCTTTTCCCACAATAGATGGTATCAGTCATTTTGCTTTTTCTTGGCAAGAACCACAATTCGATCAAGCCAGAAGATTTTGTCAAATCTAACCGCATTTACACCTCCACTTTCACTTCCTCCACCTCTGTTTGTCCCTGTGTTGAGGGAACTATCAAAGCTGGCAGTTCTGGTTCGGCGGTGTTGAGACTCATTGTAATATCGACGTAGTTAATCACCGCCCCTAAAATTTTCACCTCCGCTTCTGCTAACTGGTCAGTTGCTTCACTCAAGAGACTAGAACGAGTGATCGCCTGGCGCGTTACCAGAATAATCCCGTCTGCTAGTTCTTCTAAGAGAAGCGCATCATTACAGCTAGACAGAGAAGGCGTATCGACAATCACCAGATCGAAACGGCCGCGAGAATCTTTGAGAATTAATTGTAATTCGCTCGATTCAATGATAGCTGCCGCTTGTTTTTGCGGACCGGGACTAGGCAAAATGGAAAGGTTTTCAATATTTGGGGCCAGACGGACCGATTTACTTTTTGCCCCGTAGTAAAGTAGGGGTTCTCGGAAAGAATTAGGATCGGGAATGACTCCGATTTTTTCAGCTTTGGAAAGACTTCTCAGATCTCCTTCTACTAACAGAGTCCGTCGCCCCGCTAAAGCCGCAGCGATCGCCAGATTATAGGCAGTGGCGGTTTTCCCCTCTCCGCCAGTAATGCTGGTGACAACAACTACTTTCACCGTTTCGCCGCCGCCAACAAGTCGCAGGGTACTGCGTAAACGTTCGTAGTAGGGGAGATAATTGGCATTAGCATCGGCGAGAATCGGCTCGATTTCCTCGCCCTCTAAATTCCGGACAATGGGCAATTGTCCTAAGAGTAGTATATCCCGACTAACCAAAGCTTCCCGCAATTCTTGGGGACTGTGCAGGCGATCATCGATCACTGCTAACAGGAGAATCACGCCCAATCCGGCTAAAGTTCCCAAACCAGCACCCACCAAGAGAATCAAGGTACGATTCTTGCGGTTAAACACCTGTTCGATCCGTTCAGCAACTGGCGTTTGGGCGACGGTGAGACTACCCACGGTTTCCGCTTCTGCGGCCTGAGCATCCACCAGAGCATTGAGAATATTCTCGTAGATACCCCGTTGAAAGGCGACGGCTTGGATTAAACGAGCTTGCTGTAGCTGTTTATCGGGGAATTTCTCGTATTGGGAGCGTAATTGCTGTTCCTGAGTCACTAAGGATTCTAATTGTTTCATTAAACCCTCGCGCTGGGTTTGCAGGGTGACTAATTGAGCCGCTAGTTGTTGACGGGTGGCATCGAGATTACTTTGCTGACGGATGCGACTGCTGGGAAGATCGGTCAGGATGCCATCTTTTCCGATCACCTCGGCGGCTCTTTTTTGTAAGAGAGATTCGTTAACTTCCTGTTCTTTGCGTAATTTAGCTACGGTGGGATGTTCGGGACGTAAATCCTTCTGTAGTCGCTCCAATTGGGCTTCCGTACCCAAGATCTGCGCTCGGATACTGGCAATAATCGGGTCGGCACTAAGGGCCGAGGAGGTGTAAGCTTGATCGGGGGTTAAATCGAGTTGTTTACTCAGACTATTAATCTGTCCTTGAATGCCTTGCAGTTCTAGGCGAATTTCTCGCTGTTGCTGTTGACTACTGGTGATAGCGGTGAATAAACTCCCATCTTGAATCGCCAATAAATCTGAACCCTGGGTACTAATGTAGCGATAAAACTTTTCTTCGGCTCTGGTTAAATCTTTTTGGACTTCGTTAAGTCGGACACTGAGAGCTTCTATGCGGGCCCGTAACTGGGAAGTATTCAGCCAGCGACTGTATTCCACCATTTCCTTCATCAAGGTTTCGAGAATTAACTCCGCCTTGGACTGGGAGTCGGACCTTAACTCTAAAAGTATCTCTTGGGGTTGGTCGCTATTATTTTTTTGTCCCTCCGCTTCACCAGGGAAGGTGATTTTCAAATCTTGATCGCGAATTTTAATGATCTGTTCCTGATTAAATTGCAATTTTTTGGCCACATTGACTAATACCCGGGGAGACAGCAGTAAATCGCGGTTAATAGCTCGCCCTTGTTGTTGCAGTTTGGTTCCTGTACTGGTAAAAGCCGGCGGCGGCACCCGGTAGGCCAATTGTCCCACCGCTCGATAAAAGGTGGGCGGTTTCTCAGGATCGGGTAGGAGAGCAAAGATCACAGAACCGCCTAAACAGACGAGGAAGACGAATATTCCCACAAATTTGTTCTGATCTAGCGAGATGAGAAATCGTTTAACAATTGGTAGAGCCATAGCTTTTTAATGTATTCCCAGATTCTTTACATTTTAGCGGTCAAGAGTTATTCTCGTCCTTGAAATCCTAGACTATGAAGTTGTGTTCAGGAGTGAAGGGAGCGAGTTGCCCCTCAATTATCGGAAGTTATCGAATTGATTGCTAAGGTTGAGAATTGTATTGGTAAAACTCGTAATATCCCGGATGGGTTGGGTAATAATATTAAAAGCGGCGAAAATTTCCCCTAATAGGGTGCGGGTGACAATAATTACGTCCTGATCTTCTAAGGGAACATTTTGCGAGATATCTCCTCTAACTGCCGCTATCGGACTCAAAGTTTGACTAACAATTCCCCCTTTGGCACTGTCAAAACGGAGCAGAGACACTTCATTGACATTAATCCGCAGGCGATCGGAAACCGGTAAACTAGCCACCACATCGAGGAAGGTACTGCCATTAGGAATCGAAACATTTCTCAGGGCAATTCCCGAAGGAACTAAGGGAGCTAAAACCCTGATCGTGATATTCTGCTGGGCGAGGGTGGTTCTCGCCACCAATGTGCCATTATATCCCGTCTCTTGGCCCACTTCTAACTTGGAAACAATCACGGCATCGCCCCCTTGCAGACGCAGATCTGGCAAGCGTTCCCCTTTAATTAAGGGAGTATAAAGGTCAAGTTTCTCCTCTAATACTGTACCATCGACTAAAACCCGACGGACAACGATCGAACGCAGATCGGCTCTGGGGGTGCCGCCACCCGCGGCCAAAAGTACCTGCGCTAGGGGAGTATTAGGAGCAACACTATAAAACCCCGGTCGCTGTACCTCTCCCAGAATGGTTAACTGGACGGGACGCGGACCGGTTAGAAAGGCAATGACTTCTGGTTCCTCCCGCAAGTATTTTCGCCCCAATTCCAGGCGGATTTTAGTTTGCACTTCGTCTAAAGTCAAGCCCAACACGGGAATACGCCCTAAAATCGGCACCAGAAAATTACCATCGGGATCCACAGGACTTGAGGAATTAAATTCGGGAAAATCGGGAACCGAGACAGTAATTTGATCGCCGATATCGAGTCGATAGGACTGAATTTGTCGGAATTGGCGATTATTGGGAGAGTAACCCGGTGGACTGTAGCCAGCGGGGGGAATCGTGTTTTCAGGAAAGGTGGGATTAGGGGGTTGGGGGGGCAAAAATTCCAACCCGGCCCCCGGTTGAGTCTGGGGTATGGACAAAGGACCCTGGGCCTTGAGGCTCTCGGAGTCAATTATCCACAAGAACCCTGTCAGACCCAACCCTGATAGGGCTATGGCCCCGGTTCTCAATAAACTAACTGGCAAAAACTTGTTGAGCGTTGGTGGAATCATACAGATCTGTCAATTTTTGGGTTCTGACGATGATAATTTATTTTCTGGGAGTTATAGTCATTTCAATTAAGATTGAGAATATCAATGCCAGAGTTCATAAGGGTTTCACTGGTCTAGATTGTATCAGACTTATCTGAAATGGCTATACCTAGTGGGAGAGGAACAAAGAAGCTATTAAGGGCTAGAAAAGTGCCTTGAGCTAGTTTTTTTTAAAGAGATGGTTAGGAGCAGAAAAACTACTTTTCTTTTTTAGACTCAGGGAGAGAAGTTAATTGACTTAAGACATTTTGTTCTAAGTTACTTTGAACTTCCTTGGCGAGATTGAGAGCAAAGGGAGTGAGAGTTTGCAGTTCTTTCGTCGGTTCTAAGGGAATCACTAAGGAAACGGCTATCCAGGGTACTCTCTGTCTTTTTAATTGCGCCCATTGGTCAAGCCAATACCAAACAGAGGAATCGTAATGACCACCACCTAGCCAAGCATACCACTGCACCACGGCAAAGGTGTTTTGTGTCCAAGCCCGATAGAATCGAGCCGTGGCCTTTCCTCCCGACCGGGTGGGAATTGATAGCTCGGTTGTTTCCCCCTGATTCCAACGACTAATCGAACTGATATCCGACCATTCTAATCCTGGTTGATTTTTATAGTATATCTGTGGCTTTAAAAGCACGGTGATCCTCTTGCCTTCAGGAGTTTCCACCAGTTGTACCGACCATTTTCCCTCACCGATTTCCCCTTGGCTCTGGTTGATGGTTTTCAGGTCAGACAACTCGATTCCCGATTTTTGTAAGGCCTGCATTTTCTGAATATTACCGATTCTCGCTTGATCCAGCCAAGACCAATGGCCAGAAATTAAATTGGGCAAGATACCCCCTAAAATCAATAGCAGCAGCAGGCACAACAGGAGTAGATAATTACCCGGTAGCTTTTTTTTGATTTTATCTAACACTAAAGTTACCTCGGCTGGAATTTTTTGACTAATCACCTTTGTTACCTTCCTCTTGAGCTAGGGACTGTTTCTTGGCTGCGTCCCGATACTGCATGATTTGGAAGACCAAAAGGATCAGTAATAACATAAAGACGGAGTATAAATCACCCCCCCAGCTATCGTGGAGTAATTTAAAGTTTGCCTCTTGTCCTGTGCCGTGAAACCAAGCTAAAAGCGCGTTACGAACGATATTAGCCCCGACACTAATTCCAAAGGCACTGAGGAGCATAAAGCGGGTTTTACGACCGTTTTCGATGGTATCTGTCCAATGGAGCAGCAGCAGCGTGACGTAAAGACTGGTAAATAACATTTTCAGCCCCGCACAGTAGGGGGCGACTTCCACCATCCTACCTTCTACCGCTACATAGATACCGTCAACGGAGACATCTAAGCCCGCTTGCTGAAGAATAAAACCGGCGCAAGCGGCAATAAAAACCTGTAGGGGTAGGGTATAGGGAGTGATCAGGTAGGGGATAGGATTAGGAGTCGCTAAAGCTGTTAAAAGTAGGGGAAATCCCTGTAATTTAAAACCTTCCGTTCCTTTTAACCAGAGACAGATGCCCGCTAAAATAATCGGAAAAGATATACTAACCCAAAGGGAGGAACCGAGGAGATAAAAAATCGCTCCTAGGGTTAACAAAAAAGCTCCGAGGGGATGGGAGCGATCTTCGAGGCGCTGCCATTTTTTACGATTCTGCCAGACAATATAGGCGGCGTAGGGAAGGCCGATCAAGCCGTGGCTAAAGTATTCGTGTTCGATGCTGATCGATTTATTCAGCCAACCATCGTACCAATGAAAGATCACCGGACCATAGATAACCGCCAAGAAAGCGATAATCAGCCAAGATTGCCAATTTTTCTGGGAGACGGGGGATAGGGAAGGACTAATACCCATAGGACAGAGCGATTTAGTGACAAATTCTGAATTTATGTTACCCGATGATCGCAGTAATCTGTTCAACCACGATGTCAATTTGCTCCTCCCTGATACCGGGGTACATGGGGAGAGAGACAATTTCTTCACAGAGAATCTCTGCATTAGGAAAGCCTCCCTGTTGATAACCCAGGTAGCGATAGGCCGGTTGCAGATGACAGGGAATCGGATAATGAATGCCGGTTTGAATACCGACGGCAGTTAATTGTTCTTGTAGTTGTTGGCGTTCAACGGGACAATGGGCGAGGATGCGAATAACGTAGAGATGATAGACATGACCGGTTTCGGTTTCGTCTCGTATGGGTAAAATGCCCTTATCGGCTAAAGGAGCCAAAAGCCGGTCGTATTGTCTTGCCGCTCGATGACGGGAGCGATTCCAACTTTCCAGATGGGGTAATTTAATGTTTAAAATGGCGGCTTGTATGCTATCTAAACGGCTATTAGTGCCGATATCGGTGTGGAAATACTTGCTCGGTGCGCCATAATTTCTTAAACTGCGGGCTTTTTGGCTAATTTCAGGATCATTGCTCACTAACATTCCGCCATTGCCAAAAGCACCCAAATTTTTACTGGGATAAAAACTAAACCCCGCCGCCACACCGACACTGCCGGCGCGATAACCTTCTCTACTGGCTAAATGGGCCTGGGCTGCATCTTCAAAGATAATCAGATTATAGCTGCGGGCAAAATCCTGTAATTGTTGGGGTGATACCATCTGTCCGTACAGGTGTACGGGTAGAATGGCGCGGGTTTTGGGGGTAATTTTTTGGGCGGCCGCCGCAAGGTCAATTAGGGCCGTATCGAGGTGACAATCAACTAAAACCGGTTTAGCTCCCGCTTGAATAACACCCATGAGGGTAGCGACAAAGGTATTAGCGGGGACTAGCACTTCATCCCCGGCACCGATGCCGTAAGCTTGTAAAGCAAGGGCAAGAGCGGCAGTGCCGGAAGCTACTCCCACAGCATACTCGACTCCGCAAGCTTGGGCGAAGGCGGTTTCAAATTCGGCTAAAGCTTGACCTAAAACAAAATCTCCCCGGTCGATAACTGTTTGGATGGCCTCGGTAATTTTTGCTTGTAGGGGCTGATTTTGCCAAGTTAAATCGACAAAGGGAACTTTGATTAAATTGGAATTCATCTAGTGCTTATGTTATGAAGATATTATTAATTATCAAGAGACTAGCATGGATTTGAGCAAGTTGGCTAGATTAGTAGGCTCTCTTGTCCTTTATCTGATAGATAGTCTTCACTGATCGAGTCTGTCTTTTTCTTTGTGTTCTTTGTGCCTCTGTGGTTTATCCTTTAGAACTGGTGATTATGAGTGATTTTACTGCTTTAACTGCGTTAATTTTGGCCGGTGGCCAAAGTTCTCGTATGGGACGAGATAAAGCTTTGTTATCTTTTCAGGGTCTCTCTTTTCTAGAGAATACTTGTTTAATTGCCCAAGATTGTGCAGTACAGGTGTCTGTGATTACGCCTTGGCCAGAACCTTATGAACTTATCATTCCCCAATGCTGCCGGATAATCAAGGAACCTCTCCCCACTAGGGGTCCTTTATTGGCCTTTGCCTTGGGATTAACTTTTGTATCAACCGATTGGGTTTTATTGCTCCCTTGCGATTTACCTTTACTAACACCCCCAATTATTCAAGGATGGTCAAGATTATTAGCCACTGTACCAGAAAATGCCATCGCTTTGGTTCCCCGGTGCGGTGAGCGTTGGGAACCTCTCTGTGGTTTCTATCATCGTCGTTGTTTAGAATCTTTGCAGACTTATATTCAGCAAGGGGGAACTTCTTTTCAAAAATGGTTAAATGTCTCTGTGGTGGAGGAATTAATTATCGATAATTCCGAGATTTTATTTAACTGTAATACCCCAGAAGATTTAGAGATAATAATAAACTCCCCAGATATTAACCGTAAGAAAACCTAGCACAAAAGGGAGTAAAAGTAAAGAGATCGGCGAAGAAATATTGGATAAATGGCGATAACCATAGTAGAGCATTCCGGTTAGATAACCGCCGGTTACACCGATAATTGCGCCGATAATATCGCCATTTATGGATAAATAGGAAGTGAGCAAAATGACGAGGGAAAAGGGCAAAATTATCAGGCCAGCTAAAAATATATCGCCGGTGAGACTACCATATTTATTACTTAATTTTCTGCCCAACCAACTAGATAAAGTCAGAATAATAAAAGGAAATACTGCCCAGCCTAGTAACAGTAAAAACTCGGATTTAACTGTCCAGTTTTGCCAAGTCAAAGCGATGAAAAAACTGCTGATGATTGCTGCCAATACACCCGTAGCCAAAGCCTGATTACGGTTGAACTTTAAAAAAGCCTCTGCTAGACCGGTCTTGGGTTTGAGCAAAGATGAAAAAGAGATTTTCAGCAAATCAAAAACAATAAAAAGAGTTTTTGACCACTTGATTGATTGCCGTTGTCGATAACTTTTCTGAGGGTCTCTTAATTTATTTGCAATGGCATGATAGCGGCGAAAATTTCCCTGTTGCTTAAATTTATTGGCCGCTATTTGGAAATCTTTTCGTGCTGCCGGCAGTTCCGAGAGTTCCTCTAAAGCTAATCCTCTTTGATAATAGAATTGGGGATTATTTGGGTCAATAGCGATTGCTTTGCCATAAGCTTCTAGGGAGGATTGGGTGTAACCGAGTCGTTGACGGGATAAACCGAGGTAATAGTAAGCTTGGGAACAATCGGGTTTTAACTGCAAAACTTGGCGACAATCGCTCAAAACTTGCCGATCCTGCTGATTATAGTAGTAAACTTCCGCCCGTTGCAGATAGGCCTGCCAAAATTGCGGATTAATTGCGAGCGCTTGCTGGTAAAATGCGATCGCTAGTTGATAATTTTTCTCTTGAGCGTAGCGCCATCCCTGCTGATAAAAATCCTCGGCACTGGGGTGAAAAGTGGGTATTTCCGGGGATAAACTGCGATCATACTCTTTTCTTTTCTCTTTATCGCTCAAAACCCGATAAGCTTGTTCAATTTCCCGAAATTTTGTCACTGCCTCCGGATCATCGGGATTATAATCGGGGTGATATTGCCGGGCCAGACGACGAAAAGCGGCTTTTATTTGATTATTACTGGCATTACGGGGAATTTGGAGGACTTCATAGTAATTTTTCATACTCGAATGCTGGGGGAATTTTCAACTACTTAAAATTGTTGCCAATGGCTCGCCGAAACGACTATCATTGTCAATTAAATAGCTTTTATTGAGAGTTGATCGCTTATGTCTGCCTACACTGCTTCCTCCCTGAAAGCGGAACTCAACGCGCGGGGGTGGCGCTTAACTCCCCAGCGAGAGAAAATTCTGCACGTTTTCCAGAATTTACCGAAAGGCAATCATCTCAGTGCTGAGGAATTGCAGGAATTACTGGACAAACGGGGGGAAGGAATTAGTTTATCGACAATTTACCGCAGTGTTAAACTAATGTCGCGGATGGGGATTTTGCGGGAGTTGGAATTGGCCGAAGGTCATAAACACTACGAACTCAATCAACCCTATCCCCACCACCATCATCATTTGGTCTGTATTCAGTGCAATAAAACCATCGAATTTAACAATGATTCTATTCTCAAACACAGTCTCAAACAGTGTGAGAAAGAGGGTTTTCAGTTAATTGACTGTCAGTTAACGGTGATGGCCATCTGTCCGGAAGCTTTGCGGATGGGTTGGCCGTCGGGAATACCGAGTAATTGGGGCTGTACGCGTTCGCTGGTGGATACTCGTTTCCAAAACTGCGAGATTCCCGAATCAAAGGAACCGGAACCAGAAAACTAGGTATCTAAGCGGACATTCCCAACTGAAAACCGAGAGCTTTTTTCTGCATTAATTGGAAAATATTATAAAATCCGTTGGCGCGGGAAGGGGTAAGACTGACTTTTAAGCCGGTTTCTTCGATAAAATCCGGGGTGACTTGCAGGATTTCCGTGGGAGTCAGTCCATTGAAACCCTCGATTAACAAAGCAACTAAACCCTTGACTAATTGCGCGTCGGAATCCCCTTTGTACCAAACCTGGCCATTTTCGAGGTCGGCAGTGATATAAACTTGGGATACACAGCCATGAACTTTATTAGCGGGTATTTTGGCAGATTCTGGTATTGGTTCTAGTTTTTTAGCAAAAGCTAGTAATTGTTCGTATTTTTGCTTAGGATCGGTACGGCGTTTGAGGCGTTCGACGATGCGATCGAGATTAGACGGGAGCATATTGCGAGTTAAAATAGGAAAAAATTAGCCAATAGCTTTTTTATATTAGCATTCTTGCGGAAGTTGCGCGCTGTGGTTATCGCTGCCAGGGCTACCTTGGTCAGAGCGCCTCGAGGCTATCTGCTAGAATTGGCATCATTGACATCCTCGCCGCCGTAAACGGACGGTGATTCCCAAACCTCACGATTTAGGTTTCTGCTTGGGGTCCCGAAGGATTTTTCGCACCTGCCTTAACAGATTTACTCTGTTCTGGTCTTATGGTCGCTCTACAGACTGACACCGCAAGCCCTGCGGCCAAAATGTTTTTACTGGCGTTAATATCTCGGTCATGGTGAGTCCCACAGTCTGGACAATCCCATTCTCGAACATTTAACGGCATTTTCTCAGCAATATACCCGCAATTACTACACCTTTTAGAGCTAGGAAACCATCTATCTATTTCGATGTAATTTCTTCCGTACCAACGGCATTTATAGGCTAATTGTCGAGTGATTTCTCCCCAGCTTACATCAGATATTGCCTGAGATAATTTAGGGTTTTTGACCATATTCTTGACGGCTAAATTCTCAACCACAATCGTTTGGTTTTCCCGAACTAATTGAGTGGTTAGCTTATGTAGATGGTCTTTTCTACTATCGGTGATTTGAGCGTGAATTCTGGCTACTTTGATTTTTGCCTTTTCTCGATTCTTTGAGCCTTTCTGTTTTCTAGAAAGACTTTTTTGTGCCTTTTGCAGTCTCCGATAATGCTTGTTAAAATGCTTGGGATTAGATACTTTATCGCCATTGCTGGTAATTACTAGGCTACTAATTCCTAAGTCAATTCCAATGGCTTTATCTGTTACTGGTAAAGGCTTAATCGTTGGGTCATCAAATCTAATTGAGATATGCCAACGTCCAGAAGGATGTAATCT